>NZ_JAXOVV010000001.1:0-162894 GCF_036663415.1 Salinicola sp. 4072
CTGCTCGAACGTCTCCAGGCGTACGAGGACGACGTGCTGCGTTTCCTCGACGACCCCGCCGCGCCCTTCACCAATAACCAAGGGGAGCGTGACCTGCGGATGACCAAGGTCCAGCAGAAGATTTCAGGCTGTTTCCGCTCCTGGGAAGGTGCCGAGATCTTCTGCCGGATGCGCAGCTTCCTCTCGACGGCGGTCAAGCAGGGCCTGGCAGCGCACACCGCACTGGAACAGTTGTTTGCCGGTGAAGTGCCCGAATTCATGCGTCGGGACGGCCTGGATCAGGCAGCGTGACCTGAATAGTTACCCTTCATCTGCTTGATATCGTCGATCAGCGCCGATTCGCTACCGTCGACGATCAGCTGATACTCCTTGGTGTCGGGCAGGTTGCCACGTGCGTCCTCGAGCGCCACCAGTTCCAGGCGCGGTTCCAGGTAGGCGCGTCGATGGTAGTTGAAGACCCGGTCCATCAGCAGCGACAAGAGCTCCAGCGCCATGCTCTGGTAGCGGTGGAAGTTGTCAGCATGCAGTTTCCACTGATCATCGGGGACCAGCAGCGTATACCACACCTGGCTCTTCAGCAGTGCCGGGAATCGGCCTGCATCGATCAGCAAGTTGGCATAGCCACGGGAGCGGCGGTAGCGCTCTAGATCGCGTTCCAGGGCGGCCATGTCCATGAACAGCAGATGATCGTCATCGAAGTAGCGCTCGTGCTGCTTGGCCTGGCCAGGCTTGGCCATCACGTCTTTCACGCCAGAAGCCTGAAGACTCTCGACCCGAGGGTAGCGGTCGAGCTCGACCTTGCGCTCCTTCAGCACGATATCCGGCGTCAGACCCAGCTCATGATGGAAATCGCTGCTGACGGCATTCACAGGATGCCCGAAGCGTACTAGAGGGCCATCGCGGTGGAAGCTGTAGGCTTGCTTGGTGTCCTGCCTAACCTTGGGGCGCAACATCTTCAGCGACTTGCCGACATCCTCCATCACGTTCAGCTTTAGCGTATGGATCTCGGGCTGATCGTTGCCCGGTAGACCCTCGTCTTCCAGGAAGTCACGAAAGGTGGCCATAAAGTCGGCGCCGACGCCGAAGACATTTAGGGTTTCCAGCAGATAAAGGTGCTTGGGTGCCGTGACTGGTGCAAGCCGGCTAGAACGCATCAGGCTCATATCGCGGCCTTTCAGACGCACACCACGCCCGAACAGCTGGATGATCTGCGAGCCTTCTTTCTTACCGGTGTTCATCAACCCCATGCTGGAGACACGCCAGCTATTCCAGCCCTCGATGAACTTCTTTGAGCCGATCAGCAGGTTGACCTTTGAACTCTCTCGGTTGACCTCGGCGAAGATAGGGTTGGCCAGCTCCGACTTGCGGACCTGCAGGTGGGGGATCTTGCGGCCCTCGAGGTGCTCGGCCAGGCCCAGAGCGTCGCCCACGTTGATCAGGCCAAAGGGATTCTCCGCCTCTCCCACTTTCAGCAGTAGCTCGCCAGAATCACCGGTGATGCGATCGACGTTCAGCGTGCCGCCGCCCGGGGCATGGAAGGTATGGGTGAGGATGTCGCGGTAGAGCTCATCAACCGACGGTCCCTGAGCCTTGAGCCAGGGGAAGCTGCCCGAGAATATCTCGTTGCCTTGCTTGTCGATCAAACCGGCCGTTGCCGCGTCACCCTCAAAAACCGCGCTCAGCGCCCGACGAGCCTCATCCTTCTCCCCCAGGAACCAGGCCAGAAAGCCCAGCACCTGGGCAATATCTGAGGCGCGCTCCTTGTAGTTCTTGGCGGTCTCCTTGCTGCCGTCGTCTCTGACCACGCTAGCCCCGACGAACACCCACAGCGGAGCGGCCAGGTTCCACTGGGTCAGTTGGCCATGCTCTTCCTGGTAGTAACGCTGCTGCTGATAGAAAGCCAGCAGTGCCGCCGTGAGGTAGGTGTAGCGCTGCTGGGTCTCCTTCTCCGGCAGGTTGAAGATGCGGTAATCCTTGCCGTAACCATCCTCGTAGAAGTAGCGGTAGCCGTAATCGAAGAGGATGCTCTTGGCGTAGGTCTCCTCCACTGCCGCATCCTTGGCAGCAACTACCGCCTCCTTGAAGGTGGCCGAGTACTCGAAGGTGAAGCCACGCCCGGCCAGCTTGTTACGATGCGATAGCCAGCCCTTCTCCTCACTGGCCGAGCCCAGTCCGCGGTGACCTTCATCGACCAGCAGCAAGTTGCCATCGCCGAAGCTGTCGACCGCCATGGTCTTCTTGCCCTGCTCGATGCCGAGCTTGGTGATCTCGGTCACGGCAACACGGCTCAGCGATTTCCGCTCCCCGCTGAAGAGGTCACCACCATCCTGACTGAGGCGCTCCGCCTCCAAGCTGGAATCGCGGCACTCCAGCAGATGCTGCTCACTGAGGCGCTCGTTGGGCGTAATCAGGATGATCTGGCCATAGTCGGCGATACGGTGGTGCTCACGGGCGTAGTGACGGAACTGACGCACGTTGGTGTGCATCAGCAAGGTCTTGCCAGAGCCCGTGGCATTCTGCAGACACAGTTTATTGAGGTCATCTTCCTCATAGGAGCCAATACCGGTCTGGTAGCCTTGCCCCTGCCAGAAGCTGTTGAATCGCTCGACCTGGCGGTTGAGGCTGGCCTTGAGCGCCTCGCGGTCACGGAAGTACTCGTGAAGATATATCTCGACGAACAGCAGAGTCAGCCACTGGAAGTACTTCCAGTCGACCTCGGTCTCACGTTGCTGATTGAGGGCATCGGTATGCCTGACGATATTGGCGTCAAAGCGCTTCAGATCCTCCTCGCCGTACTTCCAGGTGGGCTGGTAGCTACCCAGCAAGGCATGGAGGTAATGATGGTGGCGGTCACCGGTCAGCCCCGGATCACTCTCCTTCAGCGTCTTGCTGAGCAACGTAATCGGACGGACTCGGCTGCCGCCGTCGCGATACTGCTCCAGCGGGTCGATGCCGAAGCACGTCAGCATCCACTGGTTGAGTACCAGCTTCTTGAGAAAGTCGCTCTTGGCACTGAGCTGATTGATCTTGGCTTGGCGTGGCTTGCGTGCCATCAATGCGACTCCCGGCCTTGATCATCCTGGTCATCCATCTGCGGTTTCGGCGCATCATCCCCTACCAGCACGGGCTTGCCGTCCTGCCATATCACTGCATACTGGCCCAGGCGCCGCTTGCGCTCCAAGGTCTCGGAGACTGCTTCACGGAGGCTGTCGAGCATGGTTTGGGTATCCGGTGTCGGCTGAGTCATGGCCGTGCCTCCTTGACGAGATCATTGTAGTGGCGGTCATCGAGAATATTGCGCCCTTGCCAGGTCTGTTCAAAGACAGGCTCTGGCGTGCCTCCAGCATTCATGAAGCAACGCGCTCGAGAGACGCAGGGTGCGTAGAGCGTCAGCAGGTTGTGCAGGCTGCGCGGGAAGCGGCGCTGGATATCCTTCAGCGGGATATTGTGGCCACCATGCGAAACGCGCTCTGCCACGCGAAGGCGCGACATCTCCACCGAGGGGAGTGCCAGGTAAACCAGCTCGACTCGCCAGCCCGTATCGAGCAGCCGCTTCACCAGGCTCAGGTAACCGCGCCCCGAAAGTGTCGTCTCGAAGGCAAAGTCCTCGCCCTCCTCTACTGCATCTTCGATCTCACGTAGGAAGATCCGGCTAGCCGCAAGCAGCTCCCGCTCCGGTGCCAAGGGCGAAAGCCCGGCGGCGATCAGGTCAGCGTTGATGAAGCGTGCGCACTTGGCCACTTGGGGCAGGTAATGAAGCGCAAACGTCGTCTTGCCGGCGCCATTGGGGCCGGCAACGATCCAGCAGGTGGGGGCGCTGGCTTCAGAGCTCATCGTCACACCCCTCCCACATACGAGCATGGAAGGTTTCTTCCAGGCTATGCACGCGACTGCGTGCGCTGCCGGTCAGGTTCAGGCCATGCGGGCCATTGATGTAGATCGAGTCGAACTCGCTGTCGGTGGTGCCGATCTTGTACTTCGCCAGCAGCGCCTCCAGCACCGCGGCGTCCTTTTCGGGATCGTCGGTCAGCTTGCGCCATACCACCAGCACCTTGGCGAGGTCCTCGTCGCTTCCCGGGATCCTGCGCACATGCCCTTCGACCTGGCGGATCCAGTAGGCGCCGTCTTCATTCTCGCGCAGGCTAACCGCCTTGAGCCGAGTGTTCTGGTCCTCCGGCAGCTCGGGGTCTTCCTCGCGCTCGAAGCGGGCGACGTAGGTGCGGGGCTTGTCGAGGTGAGTGACATGCAGGCCGATCAGCCAGTTGAACGTTTCGACCAGGTCGACGTTCGTTTCGCGAGTCTCGTCGCTGCCGGGCTGCTTGACCTTCAGCGTGTAGTCTTCAGGATCACGGAACCACTCAGTATTGAGTAGGCTTGCCGAGCCGCGGGTCTCCACGTCGAGCAGATACTTGAGGGTATAGTCACGGCGTAGCTCGGGATTTTGTTCCATCAGCGAATTGCGATGAGGGTTATCATCCAGTTCGAGGTTATTAAGGGTATCGTCGTAACTCTCAAGGCGGAGGTATTTGAAGCAGTGAGAAATAGCATCGATTTCACCATTTTTTGGTCTGCCATCTTGCCATTCTGACGCATATACAGCTTTCATGATTCTGGGCTTGAGCACTGTATCAAAATGATTACCTACCTCAACAAGAGTGTAGTGTCTACGAGCGCCCTCTTTGTTAAGAGATACTACCGCATGTCCGGTGGTTCCCGTTCCTGCAAAGAAGTCTAACACATGCCCATCTTTGGGGGAGCCAATTTTTATTACCGTCTCTGGCAAAAGCATTGGTTTTGGAAACCCGAACTCACTAAATCCTAATCGCCCGTTCTCAACAGTACCAGCCTCATTTATAAATCCCTTATCCGACCAAATAGACTTAATCTTCTTTGTTCCTTTTCTGGCTTTTTCATAAATATTCCATCCACCAGCCCTTTTTTCCTTGGCCAAAATAATGACTTTAGACCCTGACCTTATCGCAGCTAGTGTTTTTTCTTTACCCCACCGCCAACAAGACGCCTCACCTTTGCTATTTTCAGGATAAACAGCAATAAAACCTGGTCTATCATCCAAACTTATACTGGCGTAACCATTCTCATCGATGCTTTTCGGATCTACATATATGGGATAGTAAAGATTAGGACGATTGTGCCTTCCAAACTTTGGGTTTCGATTTCTCAACTCCCAAAGTTCGTAAACACCAATTTCATCAGAGAGTGAGGCACCACCCACTTCTTTTTCCACCTCTCTGATTAGTGAAAATTCAGAGAATCCATAAGCCATAACATATTCATGTGTCTTAGCCACCCTCTGATATGTTTGCCCCCTTATATTAGACCGCACAACCAACTGAGAAATAAAGTTATCCTCAGAAAAGAAGCTATCCAAGCACAATTTAAGCCTAGCGGACTCATTATCATCAACGCTTGCAAAAAAAGTTGCAGACGGCAACACTATTTTCTTTAATTGCTCAAGCTTTTGGGACAACATCGAAAGCCAGCTTGAGTGCCTATAATTATCCTTAAAAAGAAAATCATCACCACCAGTGTTATATGGAGGATCAATATAAACACAATCAAATCCCTTGGATTTTTTATCTAAAACCCGAAGCGCATCGTTATTATCAGAATTAATAGCAACACCATCGCAAGTGCTATCCAATCCTTCGATACAGGAAATCAACTCTCCCTTAACCCCTGAGGACAGTAGTCCGGTATCAGCCATCAAATAGCGGTATTTCTCTAGCCCCAGAAACCCCTCAACACTCAAAGATTTTATATCATCTGCAAGTTTTACAGTATCTAGACCATACAACCTTGACCACAAATCATGATGGGCCTCATGACCAAGAATATATTCTATAATGTCAGATCGAGCTGCAATACGATCTAGAGTAATACAGTAGTTACATTCAACAACGAACCGCCTTTTTAACCACAGCTTTTTCTGAAAATTTTCTAGCTGCGCCAGAAAGGTAATGATCTGCTTCGCGATTTTACGCAGCACCTGGATTTTCTTGAGCTGCTGCTCGACGATCAGCACACCGGCATTATCGATATCGTCTAGGCGCAGGATCTCGTTCTTGATATAGAAATCCAGCTCACGAGAAAGGAAGCCACCCAGGTCTTTGTGGATAAAATAATCCATAGTGTTGCGGGCGGTGTACTGCTGCAGGTACTTGCCAAGCAGGGTGCGCTCTTTCTGCTTGTCCGTCGGTGCCGGGGTGGCCAGCCCATCCCGGTAGGCGGCTACGCCATCGGTAAGGCGCAGCCCCGCCATGATGACCTCCTCCGCCTCCTCGAGCCGCTTCTTCTGCCAGGTGCCACTCTGGCCCATTTTCTCCGAGTCCGGCCGGTACTCGAACTGGAGCACCAGGTCGGCACCGTCCAGGCGCACCGGCTCGTTATGATGGATGATGAAGAAGCGCTCGGTGCTCTCCTTCACATCGTTGTGCTCGCCTTCGGTGGCGTCTACCACGCGGCAGTGCACCTTGAGCGCCGCATCCACTGAGTCGAAGCCCAGGCCAGCCTGTGCGGCGGAGCCCTGCAGCTTCCTCAGGGCCTCGTTGAGGTTGAAGGTGAAGTTGGCCAGCGTCTCGGAGGACTTGACGTAGTACTGGTCCTTGTTGGCCCAGTGAAGATAGACCTCACGACCATCATAGGGCACCGCATAGGGGGCGGCCCGGCTGTCATTCTCGGCGACGTGGTGCCGGCGACTCATGAAGTCGCCCTTGTCGTAGTAGCGCGAGAAGAAGCGATAGAGGTGGTCGTAGATGTCCGCCGAGGCGTTCTGCTCCTGCTTCGCGACTTCGTAAGCGGCCCGCGCCTGCTTCACCGCCGGGGCGCTATCCGGGTCCGGGGCGCCCAGCTCTTCGGCCTGACGACGCTTCTCCTCGATGTCCTGACGCATGGCGGTCAGCTGCTGCTCGCCCTGCTCGGCAAACGCCTCCTCGATGGCCTGGGCAAGATCTTCGCGGATGAATCGAGAGAGCTGGTCGCTCTTCGCGTGCATGATGCGGTAGAGCCCAAAATCCAGCTCCGGCTTATCGAGCTGGAAGAGCTCGTGAAGCAGGTCGATGAAACGTTGCTTGCGGTCGTCCGCGGTTGCTACAGCCATTGATTGGTTCTCATCAGCTTGTGTAACTGGCGAGAAGGTCCCGCCAATTCAGGCAATTAAAAGACAGCACGACCAGGCGACGAGGCCTGTCCGGTGGAAATTTATATGGTGCTGATGATACCCGGTGGAAGTGCCCGGCTCTAGGAAAGACGCCCGAGCCACGTGGGTCGCTGCAGCCAATCGTCGGGGAAGCCCATGCTTGCGGGGTTGATGGCATAGCGCTCGATCAGCTCCGCCAGCCGCTCTCGAAAGTGGTGATGGCGGCTGATCACATCAAGCAGATAGGCGAGCATCGTCAAGGTGTTGTAAAGCTTGCGCTGCGCCGATTCGTCTCTGGTCTTTACCAGGCTCTCCCCCAACGGCTGGGGGTTGCGCGGCAGCGTGAACTTCACCGTCAGCTCACGGTTCCAGACCCGGGCATGATGAGCACAGTGGTTGCGGACTACGTTCAGATGGTGGCAGAAGGAGGTCAGGATCCGCTCATCCAGGCAATAGGGCCTGGCGATGGCGTTGCGGTCATCGCTATGAGCAAGATGCTTGAGCCACTTCGAAAGCTGGCCGAAACTCATGATCTCCACCACCGCCCACACGGGCGGCAGGGGCTCATCGTAATGTGTGCGGAAGTGCTGGATGAACACCTCACGGTTACTCTGCACATCCTTGAGAAGGCCGGCCAACCCGTTCCGATAGTTCCACCGGTTGGAGTCTGTAAACAGCGAGGCCTGCATCAGCGCATGCGGTCCATGGCGGTGGCCCAGCTGATAGGCGAAGTGGCCGCGCAGCGACACCTCGATCCGTTCGATGGCATCGAGCAGCAGCAAGCGCAGCTCACGATCAAACAGATAATGATCCAGCACCGTCTCGAACTGGGTGCCCGGGCGGAAGGTATGGCTCCCGTGGTCTGCCTCGTAGGGGAGCCAGTAGGCGGCGAGTCGATAGTAGTTCAGGTGGGCCAGATAGTGCTCGGCTCGGGCTTCATCCCGGACCTGCATACCCCGCTCGCGAAGACGAGCGAGCTGATCGGCATAGCTGAGGGCAGGTTTATCGTATCTCATTGATCACACAAAAAAGTAACCCCCCATGGTGCGCTGATCTGACGGGAAGCGTGGGGGGTGTTGTTGAAGGCAAGTTTAGGCAGTTGACCCTCCAAGGTCAACCGACCACGACGACTATGGGCCATCATGCCCTTCACACCAGCTCCCAGCGGATCCTGAACAGCCGATGAGTCTGGCTCTTGCGGTGCATCTGGCGCTCCAGGGCATCGATGAGCGCGTCGCGCTTCTCCTCGATCTCGTCCTGAACGTCGAAAATCGCTTGGCGGTCGCGGCGCTGCTGCCGCTCGAGCGTCTTGAGCGCTTCCTGCGCGGCCTTCTGCTCCTCCAGGGTCTCGGCGGTGCGTGAGCGACGCTTGGCGTCCTTGATCTTGGCGCGGGTATCCTCCAACTGGGCCTCGCTGGAGGCAATCTGGTCATCGGACCAGGCCTCCAGCTTGTCGCGTTCGCGCTGGAAGTAGCTGTGGTTCTCCTCCAGCACGCGGCTAAGGGTGGCATCCAGCTGCCGCTTGGCGAGCGCAGAGAGCTCCTGAGAGGGTTCAAGGGCGCTATCGGGCATTACCTCGGCGGTCACATTGAAGAGCCGCTCACAGGCTTCCTGGTCGAGGTGAGTGCCATCGTCAGCCAGGGCAGTGAAGACCAGGTGCTCCTCGTGCTGGAAGCTGTCCAGCTCCAGCAGATTCAGTTCCAGCCAACCACGGCGAACGGTGAGCTGTTCGAGTACCGAGATTCGCAGCGGATGGTCCGATAGCTGGAAGCGTAGCGTGGCGGCTGGGGTCTCCTGGCGGCGACCGCTGTCGAGCACGTATTCGCCCAGCGGATGAGTCAGCCGGTAGACGTGAGCGTTCTCGGGCGGCTTGATGCCCTTCCCCTTGCGAATCAGCCAGTAGTCACCGGCGGTCACATTATCGACGGGAGGCGCTTCCAGGTGAAAGGTCAGACGGCCATCGTTGAATTTGGCCTGTCCCGACAGGCAGTGCCGGGTCAGCTTCCAAAACAGCTTGCCGGTGCGGTCGAGCTGGGCCTCGGCCTTGTCTCGCTGGATGCGCAGCAACTCATGAATCTGCTCGTCAAAATGCTCCAGCAGCTTGCTCTCGGTCTCACGCATGCGATCATCGATATCGGCCTCCAGCTGCTCGCGCAGCTCGGCGAAGGCCGCCTCGATGGCGTCCGGTGTGCGGCAGGTGGCGTAGATATCGGCGATGCGCTTCTCGACATCCACGCCAGACTCCAGCCGGCCGAGAATTTCATCGGAAGCACCGAACAAGCCATCGAACAGCTGGAACTTCTCGCTCAGTAGCTCGAGAACACGCTTGTCGGCCTCATTGCGCTGGTTAAGGAAGTTAACCACCACCACATCGAACTGCTGGCCGTAGCGGTGGCAGCGACCGATGCGCTGCTCCACGCGCTGAGGATTCCATGGCAGGTCGTAGTTCACCACCAGATTACAAAACTGAAGGTTGACCCCTTCGGCAGCCGCCTCGGTAGCCACCAGGATCTGCGCCTTGTCTCGGAAGTGGTCGATGATGGCGGTGCGTCGATCGATGGCGGGGCTGCCGGTAACCCGGTCACTACCGGCATGATCCGCAAGCCAGCGTTGGTAGATGCCCGTCACGCTCGGGCTGTTGTTGGTGCCGCTGAAGGTGGCGACCTGATCAGCAAAGCCGTGTCGCTCCAGAAAGCGGCTGAGGTACTCCAGGGTGCGTCGTGACTCGGTGAACACCACCGCCTTGCGAGGAGCCCCCATCTCATCCATGCGGGCAAAGCCGGTTTCCAGCGCGGTGACCAGCGCATGGGACTTGGCATCTTCATGGATGCTCCGAGCAAGGCTCAGGTACTGCTCGATTTCGGCGATCTCGCCCTGCAGCCGAGTCGGGTTGATCTCCTGGTCGGCCAGGGGCTGGGCGTCGTCCTCCTCCACTTCATCGGCTTCCGCGGCTTCCAGCAGCTCCTCATCAAGCGATTCATCGGCCAATAGCCGCTCCAGCCAGTCCTGCTCGACCTGATGCCGGTCATGCAGCGACTCCAGCCGCTGCTTTAGCGTCTCCAGCGTCTGGATGATGGCGGTGGTAGACGATGCCAGCAGCTTGCGTATGACCAGTGACACCAGATGCCGTTGGCGGGTGGGCACGCCATAACTGTCTTCGCGCTCCAGATAGCCCGAGACCAGGTGGTAGAGCCGCTGCTCAGCCTGGGATGGGGTAAAAGGGATTGTCAGAGCCTTGCGCTCGGTGTACTGCACGTACTCCAGCACCTGGCGGCGAAGAGTGCGTTTGGCGAATTCATCGAGCCGGCGTCGCAGCCCCTCGATATCATTCCCACCGCGCATGAACTGGCGGCGGAAGCTGATGGCATCGCCAAACAGCTGGTCATCGATCACCGTCGAGAGGCCGTAGAGCTCGAGCAGCGAGTTCTGCAGTGGTGTAGCGGTGAGCAGCAGCTTGCGACTACCGGCGAAGGCGCGCTTGATGGCCTGACCAGTGCGATGACTCTCACGATGGGCGTTACGCAGTTTGTGGGCCTCGTCGATCACCACCAGATCCCAGGGGATGGTGCGCAGCTGAGGTTCCAGCCTGGCCGCGAAGTGGTAGGACATCACGCTGATGACATCCTGGTCCAGCGGATCGTAGATTCCCTGCTCACGCTGCTGTTTGTAGGTGCGAGCGTCCAGCACCTGTGTGGGCAGCTGGAATTTCTCGGCCAGCTCGCTCGCCCACTGCTTACGCAGGGCTGCTGGGGCAATCACTACCAACCGACGCCGACGCTCTGCCCAGTACTGGCAGATGACCAGCGCTGCTTCGATCGTCTTGCCCAGCCCCACCTCGTCGGCCAGCAACACCCCTTTGGCCAGCGGGTTCTGCAAGGCGAACAAAGCAGCATCGATCTGATGGGGGTTGAGATCTACCGAGGCGTCGAACAGCGAAGCTGCCAGCCGGTCCACGTTTCCTCCCCGCCTCTGACGCGTCAGCTCGTAGGCGAAGTACTTGGCGTGGTAGTCCGTGATGCGCTCTGTGGTCATCCCTGTTCCCCTGCCCGGTTGCAATAGGACCAGCTACTTACTCTCTCCTGCGCCGGCATGATGATCAAGGCGACGTTGGGTGATGGCTACACCAGCTTGAATGGTTCGATATGGCGGAAGATGCCGTTTTTGGTCATGTCGCGGCGAAGGGTAAAGGCCTCCATGGCGTCCACCGGGTCCATCTTGTCCAGCCTGTTGAAGTGAATCCTGCCCCACTGCTCGCGAGTGACCTTCATGCTGAACAGGTACTGGCCGCACTCGCTTCAGGTGGCTGGATCGGTGACCTGGCAATAGTCTGAGACTCTCGCCTCCTACACAGTGGGCAGAAGGGCGAACACCACAACCAGCACGTGATCGCGATAAAGCTCACGCTGCAGAATGTCGCTGAGCCCTCGGGGCATGAGCCCGGCCTACTTGGTGGGCATGGTCCAGTAGCGGCCAGGAATTTCCTCCTCGCAGAGGGTGTCGATATCCACAGCGTTGCCATGCAGATCAGTAGATTAGAAGGGGCTCAGGAGTTTAGTCACACAGATGCAGAAGTAAGATAGCCGCCATTCTCGGCGGCTATCGGTTAGGCGCTGCGCTACAGCCCAAAGCGTCGAACGTACTCGGTTTTCTTCGCGATACGAGTAACAAGCGCCGCCTCTCCACGTTGCTCGATCGCCGCTGCCCAATCCACCACCTGCGGCTTCCCCCCGGGAGAAAAAGCGCCTTGAAGTGAGGTCCCGAGGTACGCTTCGCTAAGATCGTTCATCAGCTCAAGGAACTCCTGCACTTGATAGTGAGGGCTGATGCCGTTTTCTTCAGCCTCCCGACGCGGCCAACGCTTCTTTCCCAACTGCAGGATGATATCCAGGAGCTTAGCAGTCGTCGTGAGCCGATTTAGCGAAAAAGCATAGGGTCGGTACTCACCATCGAAAGACAGTGTGTGATCTTCCGTGAAGTAGTTCCAGTCACCGACGGAATGAGCAGGAACCAAACCGGTATTTTCAGAATAGGAGACCTTGCCTTTCTGACGCCAAGGGTCTGCATTCAAGTCGGGATTTTCATATTGCTGGGAGTCGCTTTCCGGACTTGACTGGGCTGAAGCAGCGGCAGCTTTCGACAGCGCCACAGCCTCATGGAAACTGGAAACGCCCAGGAACTGGTAGGCGGAGATGTCTTGGCACTTCTGCAGCTTGGCGTCGGGCAAAGACTTCTTCAAACGCTTGGCAGCGGTTTTGACCAGTTGGATCTGATCAGGAGTGATAGTTTTTGACACAGCTGTATCCTCGAAAGATCGATGACGTTGTGCTTCCTGTTGCCCGCTGACAGAAATCTTTCGAAGTCAGGTGTATCAATAGTGCTGGTGAGTATAGTGCCTAAGCTTTGCCGATGCGGGCGGCGCGTCTCTATCAACGCAGGAAAAACATAATAAGCTCACGTGATTGTGTCAACCTTCAGCTAAACAAAAAAACAACTCCCAGCACGCCGGTGCCACCCTGAGGGCAGCACCGGCGATATGAGATAATCCAAGATTGACTCCTGCCAGTCAGTGGGCACTACAGGTCGCCCCGCTCCGCCAGCGACACACAGCAGTCCTCCCCAACCACGATATGATCAATGACCCGCACATCGATCAGGCCCAGCGCCTCTTGCAGACGCTGGGTGATACGCCGATCGGCATCGCTGGGTTCGGGATCCCCCGAGGGATGGTTGTGTACCAGGATCACTGCAGCAGCATTGCAGGCCAAGGCCTGTTTGACCACCTCACGGGGATAGACGCTCGCCGAGTCGATGGTGCCGCGAAACAGCTCCTCGAAGCAGATCACGCGGTGCTGGCTGTCGAGGAATAGGGCGCTGAAGACCTCGTGCTCGTAGTCCTGCAGCAGCATCTGCAGATACTCGAAAGCGAGCGCTGGCTGGGTGATCTTACGTCCTCTGGCCAGCCGACGACGAGCGAATGCCTTGGCGATGCTCAAAAGCTCAGCTTCGGTCACCGTGTCGGTGATGCGATAGGTGCCGGCGGTCTCGCCGGCACTCAGCTTGCGGTGGTTCATGGTGTTGCTCCTCAGGCCGCCATGACCATGGCCATGCGGCGCTCCAGCTCCTCGTAGAACGCCTCGACGCGCTCGGCGATGGTGCGGATCACTGCCTCGTCCCGGTAGGCCCGCTTCACGAACAGCGGCATGCCCGGCCAGTAGCTGACGAAGTCGATCCACTCGCGCTCGCTGACCCACAGCCCGCCTTGGCACTGAGCGACGTGCTCCTGGGGCAGCTCGTCGGCCAGCAGTAGCTCGATCTGGTACTTGGGCAGCTTGGTCTTGATTTCGACTAGGCCATTGCTGTCGACCAGGCAGTCAGGCGAGTAGCCCACCCCGTGGTTGAGGATGATGCCGACCTGCTCCAGTTGGGGCAGGCCGGCGGCCTCGTGATAGAGCTCCCGGGCCACGGGTTCCAGCTCATGACCGCGCTGGGTGTGAGCGTTGCCCTGGAAGGCATCGGAGGGCTCGCCGGTGATGCGCTCGCCGATCAGCTGATGCATGTAGCTCATCGCACCGGTACCGAAGCCTCCCGGCCCCTTACCCTTGACCAGCAGAGTCTTCAGCTCGGACATGGTGACGATGCCCAGACGGGCGGCATGCCACTCGGGCGTGCCCTGTTCCAGTGTCAGGGTCTGCATGACGTTCTCCTTCTCGATGACACGGCATAGGCCAGCGAGGGGAGGCCCCTCGCCGGCCGCTCAGTGATGTTGACGATTGTGCTGGGCCCGCTTCTGCAGGGAGGCACGCAGCTTGTCGAAGTCACCACGGGGCACCTGCTGGGCGTCGCCGTACTTACCGACGAACCACTCCTGGGTCGCTGGGGGACAGGCGGCAATCAGCTGCCGGATCTGCCCGGCCTGGAAGGGCGTGACCAGCTTCACCGGGGCGGCGGCGTGGCCGTTGTCGTCCTGGCCCCGGGTGGTGATGTTGAGCAGGGCGCAGAGCACGTAGCGCTTGCCATAGCTGGTAGAGGAACCGAAGGCCTGCACGGCGTTCTTGCTGCCGCTGGTATCGGCCGGCAACAGCATGCTGGTTTCTTCACGATGACCGTCCTGGTGCATCAGCACGCCGGTCACCTGAATGCCACGCTCCTGGGTCTGAATACGGAAGCTCACCGCGAAGCCGTGCTTCTTCATGATCGGACGCACGGTATCGACGATGTCTTCTAGGGTGGCGTAGTGCCCGTTATTGGTCTTGCCACGCTCGGCGATGCTTGGCAGCTCGGTCTGCATGGCCGCCATGGCGGCGCTATAGGCCATCAGTGCCTGGCGGTCGAGCACCCGCTCCTGCATTTGCAAGAGGCGCTCCATCTTGTCGATGTCGACCTCGGGATTGAGGGCGGCCCGCTCGATCACCTGGATGATCGCGGTGCTGTCCTGGGTTGCTTGAGCGATCGGTGTCTGGTCGGCGGTCTTGGGATGAATGGGGGTTGCCATGGTGGCCTCCGTTATCGATAGCGTTGGATGACGTCAGGGAGCTCCTCGGTCGGGACCGGCTCCAGGGATACGGCCACGCGATAGACCTGGCCCTTGGCCAGCACGTGGGTCTCGGTCGCTTGCTCGCCAGCCTCCAGCAACTGACGCGTCAGCTGGGTCAGGGCATGGCAGATCTCAAAAGTCACGGGTGATTGCATCAGTACCTCCAGAAAAAACGCCCGGCCTTTCAAGGGGCCGGGCGCTATGCCGTGGTAAGGGAAAGAAGGGGATAGGAGAACGCAGGACGCCGTTCAGGCCACCAGCGCAAGAGCGGATTCCAGCGCCTTGTCCTTGAGGCCGGCGCCCTGGCCGAACCAGGCGGAGTCCATGCGGTAGTCGTTACTGCGAGCGCGCTTCTCGTGGTCCACGTACTCGGTGACCGCGTTGAGCAGGCCCCAGGCGGTGCCTTGCGCCGTACAAAGTTGAGAACCACGTCCCTCGCCCTGGTAGAGCTTCTGGACGCGATTGAGGGCACGGAAGTTAGGTAGCTTGGACGCATCCTCCAGCGGCGCCTCGGCGTTGCAGATCACCGACTGGAAGTAGGTCTTCGCTTCCTCCTGGCTGACCTTGCGCTCGGCCAGGGTCTTCAGGCGATACATGAAGTCGTCCCACTGGGACACGGAGATCCCCAGCTGCTGCTTGACCAGCTGTGGACGGAACTCTGTGCTGTGCGGCACCTTCACCCCCTGTGCCATGCCATCCACGGCGATGGTCAGGGTGTTGTTGCACACCACCCGTACCGAGGTAGGTGTCGCCACCGTGGCCAGAGACCCGTCACAGGAGGTCGCCAGCAGCAGGTAGGCGTTGACCTGATCCTGGCCCTTCAGCGCCGTCCCAAAGCCACTGCGAGCCAGCGCCCAGAACTTGCGCCCGCCCTTGAGCACCCCTGCGGTCTCCAGCTCATAGCCGGCGTACTCGGTCAGGTCTCGATAGAACTCCAGCACCTCCTCGGGCTGGACCACCTTGTAGCGCTGAGAGACCACCGACAGCGGGGTACGAGTGTCGGAGCGGTAGAGCACCTTCTGCTCGGGGAAGGAGTGGATGCTGCCCAGGTGCCCGGCACCATCGGCGATGAAGCGCACCGGGGATTCTTCGATGTGCCAGTCCATGCCAGCTTGCTGCCGCCACACCTCCAGGGTCTGATGACGCGAGAGTTGCTGCCCCAGGCCATGCCAGGGGGTGTCGCCGACATAAGCCATCTGTTCGATCTGATGTGCCATGGATAAAGCTCCTTTTAGAGACGAACACGGCATAACGGCCCGCTCCCCAAGGAAAGCGGGCCAACCGTGAGCATGTTGAGAAAGAGAATCGAGGGGTCACCACCAAAGCAGTGATGGACGCGCTAGAGCGTGTTGTGAGGGATCAGTCGACGTGGGGGCGAAAGGTGTGACCACAGGCTCGGCACTCGAGGTTGTCGAGCACTTGATCATCCAGCTGGCTGCCCAGACGTGCTCCGGCGACCCCGCCTGCCGTACCACCGACCAGTCCACCAAACACTGCTCCAGCGATGCTGCCGACGGCGATCCCTACCGGTCCACCTACTGCACCAACCAAAGCACCAGCTTCGGCGCCACTCCAGGCGCCAGCCGCACCACTCGCTGTTCCGGCTATGGCGCCCGTGGTGCCTCCGACCTTTCGTCCATGATGGCGCGACACCACCCTCGACGCGCCACAGCTGGGACAAGACATAGACATGGCACTACCTCCTCCATAGGGAAAGACATGAGAACGAAACCATCCGGCTGGGGCTTCAAGGAGGTAGTACAGGTTTGAAATTCGGTTAAATCGACAACGGGCAAAATCCAAGGCGACACACCCGCTGCATCATCTAGGTATGAGCATGTTTCAGAACATCCGTCCAATGTACTCCAAGGTGACGAGTCGGGACGACGTAATGTTTTACAGCGCTGTGAGATGAGATGCAGCGGAACCGTGACAGCATCGTCGCGGTGTCTTGTACAGATCGATAACGGAATTTCCCGAAAAAGTGAGTGACACCTCATTCGCCAGGAAACTGGGGCGATTGGCATGACCAGGGATAGGGTTTCCCTGGGGTTCCGACATGCGTCACTGACGGGTAAGTATTATAGGGAGATTCACTAGACTCTTAACAGGGTCCAAAGGGATAGATACTAGGTCATGATGGGCTCACTTGTGAAAGCCCATCCAGGATCGATATAGATCATCCAAGGAGTGGTCCCACACAGACCACTCCTTATGGAATCATCATCCAACATGATCTCTACCGATTGACCTCACAGGCGTCTGGAGAACGCCTGATATGAAGCTCAGATGTTCGTCAGCATCATGTCCAGGTCAATGCCTACCGTTCCCTATCATCCCCCTATCGACCGACAAGACCATCGCTGCGGAATCCTTCACCATCCCCACAGCGAGGTATCTCCTCATGTTTGAACACTTCCCCCTCTGTCATACGCTCAACGACAAACTGCGTTTGTACTATGAAGATACTTATCGTGGATTTGAAGTCCAGCAGGAAGAAGATGGCCCTTTAATCCTGAACTACCTAGAACGCTCCTTGCAGAAACTTGATGCAGTGACACGAATCAACACCACCACCTTCGCCTTTCGTGTAGACCTTCGCTTCCCGGTTGAGATGTCGCGTCTGCCCATGCATGAGAACAACGACGTGCTGGCACGGTTCTTCTACTTCTTTCGTTACGAGCTCAAGCGCAGCCAAACCAAGTACGCTACTCAACTGCATTATTTGTGGGCACGTGAACAGGTCAACAGCGACAAGCCGCACTACCACCTGATGATCCTGCTCAACAAGAACGCCTACGATAGCTTGGGATGTTTCGCGCCAGATGGAAACGGGGCCTACTCGCGAAACAACCTCTACCACCGCATGATGCGCTCCTGGTTGAAGGCAATGGGCTTCGATCATGATGATCCACGTTTCAAACAGCTGGCCCATATCGGTGAAGATCCTGTCACCGAGATTCCCTGGTCCTGCGTCCTGCACCGGGATGACTGGATGGCCATGAATGAAGCGGTGTACATGGCTAGCTACCTGTGCAAGGCCTACAGCAAGCCGTTCGGTCAAGGAGTTCATGTCTTCGACGGCAGTCGTCTTTAATCACTGAGTGGCATGGTATGGGTCCGTCTTTGGCGGACCCGTCCTGCCTCTCTCAACAAGGTGCCAGATGATGTTCCCGACTTCGATGTTTCCTTCCCTCTCGTTCCCTCATAACACGCGTGAAATCCAAGAAGGATCGTCATCCCACGATCCGTGGGGAGATCGTCGTCTTGCCAGGATGGAACGCAAGGAACCCACTCGCCGATTGCTACGTGACGTCATGACCCTGCGCCGGATTCGTGGCATGAGCCAGACGGCGCTGGCGGCTGAGCTAGGGGTCAGCGTGCGGACCCTGCAGGAGTGGGAGCAGGGTCGACGGCTGCCCTCGGGGGTCGGCCAGGCCCTCCTGGAGCGCTGGGCACGCGAGCAGCCTGAATGACAAGGGAATGGCCCCATTTGATCATCTAAGTCATTGATTTTAGAGATTACACAGAAATATCTTTGGCAATTTCTGACAATAAGTATTGGTCTATATGCTAGGATATTTGGCTCTTCGCAACGACTGAGCCGCCATTGCCATGATGCCTCCTACTGACAATCCTCCTTTCCTCCAAGCTCATTTTCCACAGACCAGCCCCCTGACGCTTGGCAGTGTGTTCAAACGTCCTGGGCACCCGCGAGAAGGTGCTTGGATGTTCGACAGTGATGACGCCATCTCACAGTTACCTGAGATCGAGAAAGCCATACGCGCCATCCCAAAACGTCAAATACAAGAACGGATGCTGGAAGATGACTTCGATCCGAACACCATTCGCTGGGGATCACAGAAAGGTCAAGTACGATGGCATCTAATAAAAGACAGCCGCCTTTATCAGTGCCGTACTTTTGTCCAAACACTTCTGACGTTAGACGACCACCGCTACAACCTTAGCCTGCACGCCAGAGCTTTCCTGAAACACTTTCGCTGGTGCCTACAGGACTTTGGTAGCAATGAAACCTGGATCTTTCACGAAAGTAGAGCAAGCCGCATCAGCCAACGTTTCGACCTCTCGCTCAAGGCTCTCTCAAAGGAGATCACCAGCACGGCCTTTAGACGCAAGGTAAAAACAGCGGACAAAGCGACCAAGGATCGCTACGAAACGTTAAACAAATGGATGAGGGCGGCATTTCGCCAAGCGCCAAACATCTTGTGGGTACACATCCAGCTAGGCTACAAGACCAAGCGCTACGAGGATCTACAGCAAACATTGAAAGATCGAAAAGATTTTTTGAAGAACCGGGAAGGCAATCCTTTATTTAGTGACCTGGTAGGCTATGTAGGAAAGTTGCACTACCACCCAATGAAAGGGCTTGTTCACGACATGATCTTTCTCTACGACGCCCGCCATGTCCAAGAAGCAGCATCCTTAGCGCAAGCTCTTTCCAAACGTTGGGACAGGGCAACACGTCACAGCGGTATCGCTTGGATCGAGGGCGAACCCCTCCACCCCGAAGCGCCGAGGATCAATGGCATCTGGTCGATGAAGGCACCGGAAGACAGGCAGCGACGGAAAGCCCTGATCCATTACCTGAGCCACTATGATACCTATCTTCACTACGACCTGCCGGCTAACACCAAAACGCTGGTCAAATCACAGACGCCGGGAAAGAAGCGTGCCAACGTACGAAACAAGAAAAGATAACGCATGTCGCCGACAAGGATCACTAGATTCGAGAAACGGAATGTTCTACCCTAGCGCGGACCAAGACCACCTGCGCTAGGAAGAAAAATGACGGACAAGCTCCTTGAATACGAAAGGCTCGAGCAAGAGAAGAAACAAATCGAGGCGAGGTGCGAGCACGAGAAGAAGCAGGTCGACGCAAAGCTCGAGCGCCTGAAAAAAGACGAAGAGTTTCAGCATGACATGGAATTCAAGCAACAGATCGAAGCAGTCCTGGAGACTTACGAAAAGAAGAGAGAGGATCTGCTCAAGCTTTTCGGCCCAGCCACGCACGATCCCTCCAATAAGCCCGTCCGTCGCAAGGCGAGCCAGAAACAACCATTGAAACGCTACACCCACCCAGTTACGGGAAAGGTGGTGAAAGCGAGAAGCCTTCGCAATGCCACGCTCCAGGAATGGAAAAGAGAGTACGACGAAGATACTGTGAAGAGCTGGGGCGAGGTTATAGAGGATGACATCTCGTCATCGTAACCGTGCTAATACACGCCAACATGCTACTGGCAATACGGACATACGCTTTCCCCTCAGCACGTAACCTAAGGACGTTTCATGCGGCTCTCTCCCGACCTTCACGCTGACCTGCGGCTCACGCCCATCGACAATGCAATGTTGGCCTCCCAGCAAACCATCGTGGATCTTCTGATCACTGGTATTCATCCTCTGGCCACACGCTACCCCATCGTCGGCTCAGCGCTCTGATCACACCGTCTGATACTGAGAACCTATTCGCCGAGCATACCCCGGTGGCGTGGCGACACTTCATTGATGCTGGCATCGATGATGAGGGAGGATGATCCTCTACAAGCCTCAACACCGGGTGCTCGCGAACTCTCTCCCCCATTGGTAGTTGTCCTTGAAGCCCCGCACTTCCAGCTGGACAAGGGCTTCAAGCTGTTCGAGAACGGCGAACTGACGCCTTTCCTGCAGTACCGCATCAATAAGCTCCAAGGCTGTGCCGAAGATGAACACCGCACCAATGAACTGGTCCGGCTCATGCACGAAGCTGAGATCCTCGAACCCGCTGAAGTCGATCACCTGGGCGAGCGTGTGGAGTGCTATCTGGTCAACGACAAGGCCCTGGGTGCCAAGCTGGACAAGATCGGCAGGGACAAGATGGGCCAGATCATCTCCCTGGTGCTGGCCATTGCCGACTCCCAGAAGAAACTGGGCGTCTCGATCACCACATCCTGACCCACGTCAAGGCGCACAGCGGCCCCAGAGCCGCTTTTATGCCGTGAGATAGGGGATTTACCAAGTCGCGTCATAAAACTCCGCACAGGGCAATCCAGGATGGCTGGTGAGGTTATTCATACTCACCGGCTGTCTGCTGTTCTAGTTGGCTCAAGTGTCGACGCCATATGCCGATGTATCACGGTATCACCAACACCGGCCATAAAAGGGAGCTTGAGATGCCGATCGTATCGATCATCGCCTGGCTGCTCAGCGTGCCCGTGGTGATCACGGCTCTATTACTGACCAGGGAGGTCACCCATGAGGTCTTCACCCAACAACCGCCTCAACGCCATCATGGAGGCCCTGCTTGCCGCCCATGAGGATGCCCAACGCCTTTCTCGCTCCTCGCTGCATCGCATGCCGGAGTTCTTCATGGCCACGAGGGTGGCCGATTACTTCGCCGAGCACTTCGACAACTTCGGCTATCGGCTGGAAGCGCAGGTCAAGCGCACCTTCGAGGCCTCGGACATGCAGGTCGACGACATCGCCGAACTGCTTCGGGAACCCGACCTGCGTCCCGAGGGGCGTTTCGACCTTGTACTGCACACGGGCAAACGGGGACGCACCGCGCATATCCTGGAGTTCAAGCGGGGCGATGCCATGCAGGGGTTGATCAGCGATATCCGCCGCCTGGCCAAGGTCAGCCGCCATGCCGGTCGGCACAGCCTCAAGACCAACTACCTGGTGCTGACCCGCCGCTGCCCACCGGAGCGGGATACCACCGGGCGCCTGATCGAACGGCTGGATATGGCGTTGCACACGGCCGGACTAGACGACCAGGACGTGAACCTGATCGCCTCCGAACCCCAGCACCCGTTTCTCAACCATGATCATCTGCCGATGGCCAATCGCGCGTTCCAGATCGTGATCCTCGAGATCCAGGGATAGCGGATATCGGTCGCACGCCATCAGGTCTGGTTGGCCGCTCGCCAGTAGGCCACCGACTGCTCGGACACCACGCCCTGGGACGTGCCGATCTCAATCACGGCCCGCTGAAAGGCCGCCGCCAGCTCGGGCTGGTGGCAGAGATGCAGACTGCGGATGATCCGCGAGATGCGCAGGTGGTTGTGGCCACCGCGCTTGAGCCAGATATGATCGCGCATGTTGAGTTCTGGCAGCGCCTCGATGACAAGCCCACAACGGGTGAGCCCGAAGAACGCTAGCATCACGCCCAGCGAGCGGCGCAGGTTGGCTTGCAGTGTCTCATCAGCGGCGAAGGAGGCACGGTCGGCGTTGCTCAGCACCGGTGCGAAGCCGTTGAAGCGCCCCGCCTCGGGAATCGGGAATAGCCACTGCACGTAATCATGGGTGTGTTCCAACCAGAATGGTGACAAAGCCCATAGGTCCTGGACCGTCCGCCCGTGGTGGTCGGGACCTTCACCGCGATAGAAGGTGATCAGTTGCGAGTCGAATTCGTCCATTACCTCATCCGTGTAAACTGGTTAGCCAGTACAGTGATGACGTGGTCAACGTGACTCGATTCCAGCAGCACGCCCCAAATACGGCTTCGCTTCGCCCCCTCGTCAGTCACACTCTCACCTCTCGAGAGCCCCCCACCACCATGGTGCTTCAGCTGTGAATCTGCCGACCGGTCGCATCACAATCCACCCGACAGAGCTCCCACAGTCGCACCACCTCGTCCGTGATAGTCACCACCAGGCTCTCAAAACGAGCCGGATCGGCAAGCTGTAAAAGCAGATCGTTGCTTGGCGAACGGAAGTCCAGGCTTAGAGGGCCATATGTATAGCTAGGCCAGTGGACGTTGCGGCTCGCGCTGTGGCCGTGCTCATCCAAGTGCTCGCAGAGGGCACGGTGGCTACTCGGGTCGCCCGGCTCATAGCAGTAGATGCCCCAGTAAAGGGCATCCTCGACCTGAATACCGGCACAGACCGTGTCTTCATAGCCGGGTATGCGATAAAAGAGACCGAAGTGTTTGCTGTTGCGTCGACGCTCTCCATAGGCTCGGCAATAACCATCGAGCGCCTCATCCGCCAAAGAGGCATCGCCGATGTGCTCAGCCATAACCGGATGCAACTCTTCGATTCTCGCTCGAAGGGCCCGCCAGAGCTTGGCATGTAGGCGTATCAGCGCCTCATCGTAGGCCAGGCGAATATCGTGGGCGCTTAGCAGATTCTCACCGTGCAGTAGAGTCTCAGTAAGGGTCGCCAGGTGATCACTATCCATGTTGTGTCCAGTCAGTTGCAGGATCAATTGCCGGTACTGGGCAAGGCTTTCGCGCAGCGGTGGATCAAGGGCAGCGCATCCCAACAGGGACTCCAGCCAGGGGACGAGATCGGCCGAATAGCTCAGCGCAGTGTAACTGCCGCTTTTTGCATGCCGGAGTTCACCTAGGCTGTCTTCCCGAGGATCACGACCATCCAGACTCAGATAGACAACATGAATGTCGCGGTAGCCGATCTCTTGAAGGCGCTGGTGGTAGCCCAATAGCTGCCCTTCCTGATCCCCGGCATGGATCTTGTTTTCGATGAGCAGCGCCTGCCGCTGAGCGTTGGTCACTAGGATATCGATGTGCCAACGCTCGCACTCCACTCGAAGCCCCTCCAAGGCGAAGTCACGAATCTCGCAGAGTGCGAGCAACTCGCGCATTGGGGTATTGCCCAGACCGTGGGCCTGCGGGTCGAGCAAAGCGGCTAGAAAGCGGGAATGCAGGCGCACCTCGTCGTTGGCGCCGCGCAGTGTAGTAAACAGATTGAAGCTCGGCGGACGGACATAGCGCTGGCGTAGCAGGGAAGCCAGTTGTAGCAACATGTCGTGAGAAGACACGCTCTCTCCTTGTCTGTTCGAAGGAACCTAGGAGCTTTGAGCTCTCTGGACAGCAGGGAAAATTTCCAATACTTTTGCGTATTAATCTTTGAAGCCACCACTTCCAAGGCAGTCCAGCAATGCACGAGTCAACTAGTATCGCCGAAAGACTTCAAAAAATCATGGAAAAACAAGGCTTTGGTGAAAACAAGCTCGCAAGACGTGCAGGCGTGCCTCAACCCACCATTCACCGAATTTTGAAAGGCTCCAGCAAATCGCCAAGAATCTCAAATCTTGAAAAAATTGCACAAGCGCTGGGCACCACTGTTAGCTATCTCGCTCATGGTGACCCGCTTCCGCAGCCCACTCGTCCGAACGAGGCTTCTGCCCCCAGGTCAGCAGACACCAAGCCTAGCCTAGGCTCAGCGCTTATTCAGGCAGGAGCAGCGGGCATGGTGGCCCCTTACAAACCAGCAGCAAAGCCAACGCCCCCCATCTACCGCTACCCTATATTCAGCTGGGAACAGGCTGCAGCTATTCACCAGTCGTACAGAGCTGCGGACTCAACGGATCTGCGAGTTGAGCCCAGTAGCTTCCTGGCTGAAGGCACAGGTTTCTGGCTAGAAGTCAGAGGCGATGCCATGGCTGCCCCGATAGGAGTGGCACCCAGCCTGCCAGAGGGAACCATGGTACTTTTCGACTCAGACGCACCTGCCATCCTAGGAAAGCTAGTCCTTGCCACGCTTCCCGACAGCCAAGAAGCCACGTTCCGTAAGCTCATCGAAGAAAGCGGTCAGCGCTACCTGAAGCCTCTAAACCCGTCTTATCCATTGATTTTGCTTGACAATTCCTCAGAAATACTTGCGGTTGCCCTCGAAGCCAGAATCCGACTTTAAGCCCACTTCTATCTCCAATCCGCTCGTTCGAAGTATTTTGCCGACCAAAGCAATACGTAAACGCATTGACATGCTAATACGTTTGCGTATTATTGACCCTAAACCAACTGTTTCCTTTGGGGATAGAGCTTAGGGGAGAGGCAAGTATGGGGGAGCGTCTACTCCGTCCGGAGCAAGTCGCAGGCCAGCTGGGTATGAGCCTGAGCTGGGTATACGGGCACAAACACGAAATCGGCTTCATTCAGTTTGGGAGCGCGGTACGTTTTGATCAGGCAGAGGTTGAGGAGTACGCTCAGAAGTGCAGGCGCGGTCCTCAGCGGAAGGAGGATCGGAAATGGGATACACAGTCTCGCACCGGAAAGATCGCGGCACGTGGGTCGTCCGCTGCACGGTCAACGGCCAGCGTACTCAGCGAACTTTTCGCACAGAAGGAGAAGCAAGGCAGTTTGCGCTGAAGGCAGAGGCGCAGCGCCAGGAGGACGAGTTCAACGGTGTCATGGGCCGCAAGCCCAAGTACACCTTCTCCCAAGGGCTGCAACGCATGGTCAGCGAATACGATGTCCGCTCCCAGAAGCAGCACATCCTGTTAGTCGCCAGGTGGATGGATGAGCATGCCCCGGGTGTGATTATCGGGCAGGAGTTGCTTGACGCAGCCCGCAGGATGCAGAAGTCACTGAAGGAGAAAGGACTAGCGCAGTCAACCATCAACAACCGCACTCAGGTCGTCAAGCGGGTGCTCTCGCTTTCATACCGGGAGTGGGATTGGATAGAACTGCCGCTGGACGGCAAGCTTCGCAAGCCATCGCCCAAGAACGAACGCCATGTCTACCTGACCGAGAAGGAGCTCGCCGAACTTCTTGAAGCCGTGCCGGAGCGATACAGGATCGAACGAAAGGTGATCCTGCTGGCGATGCTGACAGGCATGAGGAGGGGTGAGCTGATGGCACTGGAATCTGGGAACGTCTACAACGGCCGCATCGTACTCAGGCCCAACCAGACGAAGAGCGGGAAGCCGAGGGTGATACCACTGACGGAGGAAGCCCTACCGCTAGTGGAAAGCTTGCCGTTCGATACGACGGGTGACCGGGTGCGTGGCGCGTTCGAGAAAGCAAGGGAGAAGATTGGTCGCCCTGACATACGCTTTCATGATTTGCGTCACTGCTATGCCTCATTGCTGGCGAGCAAGGGGGAGGCGCTGACGAGCATCAGGGATCTGCTCGGTCATTCGTCACTGACGGTGACCAGCCGCTATGCTCATGCCGACCCGGCAAGGTGGGAGAGCGTGGTGGCGAAGTTGCCGCGGATCAGCAACCAAACCGCAACCACACATTGATGGAAAGCGAACCTTGGTTACGTAACCACCTGATTTCATGGTGGGCCCAGCAGGATTCGAACCTGCGACCAAGGGATTATGAGTCCCCTGCTCTAACCAACTGAGCTATAGGCCCTGAAACGCGGGAGCCGTATGATAACCAAAGCGGCCGGCACAGGCCAGCCGCAGTTGAAGGTTTGCACGTCCAGGGAGGACACGATGTCATCGAAAACGATCATCCGCTGTATCATGGGTATCGGCCTGGCCGCCGGGTTGACGGCGTTCCACGGCGTGGCGCTGGCGGCCTGGCAGCTCGATCCCGAACAGTCCCAGGTCACGGCGACGGTGACCGAAATCACCAGCGGCGGCGAGTCGATTCCCCATGAGCACGCGCTGCGCCGCATGGAAGGCCAGATCAGTGCGGATGGCACGCTGCAACTGCCGATCCGCCTAAACCAGACCGATGTGCTCGATAGCCTTGGCGAGCTGCCGCCGTGGATGTCCTCGCTCACCGGCACCACGCTGGTCACGGTCGTCACTCGCCTGCCGCCGGAACGCATCAACTCGCTGGCGGTCGGCCAGTCGACGGTAGAGATACTCACGCTGAGCACGGAATCCAACGGCGAGCAGCGCCAGGAGAAACTGCCGGTGCGTTTCACCCGGGAAGCGGCCGACGTGGTGCGCGCGCGCAATGCCGAGCCGGTCTCGCTCGATGGCAAGGAACTGATGAAGAACCAGACCGTGCGTTCGATCCTGTCGCTGATCGGGTATCAGCAGATCGGCGACGAGGTGCCGGTCGAACTGAATGCCGTGCTGGTCGACCGTTGATCGATGCCTGACACCGTCACCCCGTTCGAGACGCTACCCGCCGGCTGCCACTCGCCACGGAGCGAGTGGCCCTGGCGGCTTGCGCTGCCGGAGGCCCGTTTCAGCGCGCTGTGCTTCGAGACCCAGACGCTTTGTGACGCGAATCTCGACGCCTGGGAACTGGCCCTGCCGGATCGCCTGACGACGGCGGCAGCCAAGCGCCGGGCGGAGTTCCTGGGTGGCCGTCTTACCGCTCGACGTGCGCTCGCCGCGCTGACCGGGTCGCCCTCGACGCCAGCGCAGGACGCCGAACAGCTCCCCGACTGGCCAGCCGGCACCGTCGGCTCGATCACGCATAGCCGCGGCCTGGCAGCGGCGGTGGTCGCCAATCGGGCAGCCTATCAGGGGGTCGGGCTGGACGCCGAGGTCGTGATGAGTGGCGAACGCGCCCGGCGTCTGGCAGCGCAGATTCTGGTGGCCTCGGAACTGGCCTGGCTGGACCGGCTGCCCGCCGAGCGGCAGGGGGAATTCCTCACCCTGGTGTTCTCGCTCAAGGAGAGCCTGTTCAAGGCGCTCTATCCGCTGGTCGGGCAGCGCTTTTACTTCCCCCATGCCCGCTTGATCGACTGGGACGCCGAGGCGGGCGCGGTGTCGATCGAACTGCTCAAGACGCTATCGGCGCAGTGGCCAGCCGGTGCGCAGCTATCCGGGCAGGTCGCGAAAATCGATGGCTATCTGATGACGTTGATCGCCGTCCCCTCACGATCCTGAGCACGCGAGCTCTTCTTGCTCCCGCTTCGCCAGATCCTCGGCCCCCATCCGCCGCGGTTTGTATCGTCTGAAACGGGTTATTGTAAATAATTGTCATTTTGGTTCAGGAATGAGCCTCCCCTGCGTCTTCTCTTGAGCAACAGCTTTGGATAAGAACGATTTTCATTCAAGGGGAGCTTGTCGTTCATGCATCATGTTCTGCGTTACCCGGTCAGCGCACTGGCCTGCGCTTGCCTGTCGTTTCCCGTCTGGGCCCAGCAGACGGGCGACAACACCGTCGCCACCACGGCGTCGGCTGAAACCGCCAACCTCGATACCGTCACGGTGACCGGCCAGTCCGCCGCCACCAAGACCGAGACGCCCATCGTCGAAACGCCGCAGACCGTTTCCAATGTCGACCGCGAGGAGATGGATGAGCGCGGCGTGCGCACCTTGCGCGAAGCGGCCCAGTACACGCCCGGGGTCTATACCAACCAGGTCGGCGCCTCCAACCGCTACGATTACCTGGTCATGCGCGGCTTTTCCGATGGCAGCCTGAGCAACACCTATCTCGACGGGCTCAAGGTGATGGGCGATGCCAACAGCTATAGCTCGATGGTGATCGATCCCTGGTTTCTGGATAACGTCGAAATCGTCAAGGGGCCGGCCTCGGTGCTCTACGGGCGCTCGTCTCCCGGTGGGCTGGTGGCGTTGACCAGCAAGAAGCCGCTGTTCGAGAACCGCAACGAGCTGCGCTTCAGCACCGGCACCAATAGCCAGCGCAGCGCCGCGTTCGACTTCTCCGGCCCGCTGGATGACGAGAGGCGCGTCGCCTATCGGCTGGTCGGAATCGGCAGCAAGGCGGACACCCAGTTCGATCACATCGAAGAAGAGCGCTACGCCATCGCGCCGTCGATCACCTGGGATGCGACCGACGACACCACGATCACGTTCATGGCCTATCTGCAGAAGGATCCGGAAGGCGGCTATCACTCCGGCGTACCCTATGAAGGCGCGGTAACCAGCCACAACGGCCACCACATCAGCAACAATTTCTTCGATGGCGAGGACGACTACGACAAGTTCGAGCGCACCCAGCGCATGTTCGGCTACGACCTCGAGCACCGCTTCAGCGACGACGTCACCGCCCGCCAGAAATTGCGTTATCTGAACTCGGACGTCGAACTGAACCAGGTTTACGGCTACGGCTGGGTATCGACGGATTCCAACGAATTGAACCGATACTACTCGGGAGGCCGCGAATCCCTCGACGCCTGGACGCTCGACAACCAGGTGGAAGCGAAGCTCCAAAGCGGCTTCATCGACCATACCGTGCTGGTCGGCGTGGATTATCAGAAACGCAGGAACGACGTGGTCTGGACCGCCGGTTCATTCCCCAGCCTCGATGCCTTCAACCCCAGCTATGGCGCCGAGCCGATCGGGGACATCGCCGTCACCAATGATGAGCGGCATGAACTCAGCCAGACCGGGATCTACCTGCAGGATCAGATGGCGATCGACCAGTGGCGTGTCACCCTGGGCGGGCGCTACGACTGGGTCGATATCAAGAATACCGATCACTACAACGATACCGAGAGCACACTCGACGACACCCAGTTCAGCGGCCGCGCCGGCGTGCTCTACCTGTTCGACAATGGCGTTGCGCCCTACTTGAGCTACAACACCGCCTTCACCCCCACCAGCTTCGTCGATGCCGATGGCGATCTGCTGGAACCGATGGAAGGGGAACAGTGGGAGACCGGGCTCAAGTATCAGCCGCCGGGCAGCCGGGATCTCTATACCTTGTCGCTGTTCCGGATCGATCAGGAAAACGTGGCAACCAAGGAGCAGCCTACCGACCCCTACCGCTCCGTGGGGGAGATACGCTCCCAGGGGATCGAGTTGCAGGCGCAAACCTGGCTGACCGACAACTTCCGGTTGCAGGCGGGCTACAGCTATACCGACATCCGCTACACCAAGAGCGACGACCCGAACGAGGATGGCAACTACGCCATCTACGCGCCGCGCCACCAGGCCAGTCTCTGGGGTCACTATTCCTTCAAGAACGGAGCCTTCGACAACGGCGCGCTAGACGGGCTGGATGTCGGCGTCGGCGTGCGTTATTACGCCGATATCTACGCCGACCGCGCCAATACCGAAATGGTCCCCGACTACACGCTGGTGGATGCCGCCGTGGGCTATGACCTGAGCCAGGTCGGGCTGCAGGGCGTCAGCGCCCGGGTCAACGTCGGCAACCTGCTCGACAAGGAGTATGTCGCCTCCTGCAACTCCCTCGAATACTGCTACTTCGGCGCGGAGCGCAACGTGACCGCCACGGTCTCGTACCAGTTCTGACGGGCCATTTCGTAGCCGCCAACCCGGCCGCGTGATCCAAGTGGGCACAGGGACGTGCCCATCTCATCCGCGAATCACCCAAAGCACATTTCACCCGACGCAGCCATTACAGCGCACGCCACCCGTGCGCAGGGGTGCCTTTGTCCGAAATTCGGCTCGAGAAGCCTCGGAAAGGCGCTACACGACAGGCAATCAGGAGAAACGTCATGCGACATGACACGGAATTCGTCACGCCCGTTCCTTTGCATCGGTCCCGGCCACCGGGCCGACCCGGTTCGGTCGATCTGTTCACCGACCGGTCGCTGGATGCCTATCGCAGCGGCATGCAGCGCTGCGTCGAGCTGGTGCGCCGCACGCTGACCCAGGCGCAAGGCCCCTGCAGCGGCGTCGAGCCCCATGAGCTGCAGCCTGCGTTCGAGGCGATCGATCTCGACCGGCCGCTCGGCGATCTCGATGCCAGCCTCGAAGAGGTCCATCGGCTCTATCTCGATCACGCCGTGCATTTCCATCATCCGGGCTACGTCGCGCATCTCAATTGCCCCATCACGCTGCCGTCGATCCTCGCCGAGGCAATCGCCACGCCGCTCAACACTGCAGTGGAAACCTGGGACCAGAGCGCCGGTGCGACCCTGATCGAGCAGAAGCTGATCGACTGGACCGCGGCACGCATCGGACTCGGCGACGACGCCGACGGGGTGTTCACCAGCGGCGGCACGCAGTCCAACCTGATGGCGCTGGCCATCGCCCGCGATAGCGCCTGCGAAGCGATGCCTGACCACGGTGGCAATCGCCATCACGGCCTCCCCCCGAACTACCGGGACCTGCGCATTCTCACCTCGGAAGTCAGCCACTTCAGCGTGCAGAAGGCCGCCGCGCTGCTGGGGCTGGGCTACGACGCCGTAATCGCGGTGCCGTGCGACGCGGACAAGCGCATGGATCTGGAAGCGCTCGAGACCGCGCTGAAGGCGTGCGACGAGGCCGGACGAATCCCGTTCGCGATCGTCGCCACCGCCGGCACCACCGACTTCGGCAGCATCGACCCGATTCCCGCCATTGCCGAACGCTGCCGGCAGCGCGGGATCTGGCTGCATGTCGACGCGGCCTACGGCGGCGGGCTGCTGCTCTCCTCGCGCCACCGCCACTGGCTCGCCGGCATCGAACAGGCGGACTCGGTCGGCATCGACTACCACAAGACCTTCTTCCAGCCGGTGAGCTGCAGCGCCTGCCTGGTTCGCGATCGCCGCCAGCTGCGCCATGTCACCTACCACGCCGACTATCTCAACCCCCGCGACCAGGCCGAAGGCGGCACGCCGGATCTGGTGAACAAGAGCCTGCAGACGACGCGGCGCTTCGATGCGCTGAAGCTGTGGATGACCCTGCGCACGCTGGGCGCCGATCGTCTGGGCGACTATCTCGACGAGGTGATCGAACTGACCCGCCAGACCTGTCGCATGCTTCGAGCGCGTGACGATTTCGACGTGCTGATGGCTCCGGCGCTGAGCACGCTGGTGTTTCGCTATCGTCCGGTGGCGCTGGAAGAGGATGCCCGGATCGAGGCGATCAACCGCCGGATTCGCCAGACGCTGTCACGACGCGGAGCGGCTGTGGTCGCCGCTACCCGGGTCGACGGGCGCTTCTATCTCAAGTTCACCCTGCTCAATCCCATGACCCGTCTCGAGGATCTGACCGCCCTGATCTCGGAGATCGCCGATATCGGCGGATCCTTGATGTCGCCCCAAACATCGTCCCAGGCGTCACCCGCCGCTCGCCCGTCAATCGTTCGGAGAAAGACCTCATGCTGAGCCGTATCCATGACTTCATCGCGATCGGTCTGGGGCCGTTCAACCTCGGCCTCGCCTGCCTGACCGACCCGGTCGACGATCTCGACGGCCTGTTTCTCGAGCGTCGTTCGCGCTTCGACTGGCACCCCGGCCTGCTGCTGGAGGAGGCCACGTTGCAGACACCCTTCATGGCCGATCTGGTCACGCTGGCCGATCCGACCAGCCGCTTCAGTTTTCTCAATTATCTGAAAGCCCAGGGGCGGCTCTACCACTTCTACATTCGCGAGAACTTCTTCCTGCTGCGCAACGAGTACAACCAGTACTGCCAGTGGGTCACCACGCAGCTCGAGTCGCTGCGCTTCGATCACGACGTCCAGCGCATCACCTATGACGACGATGAACGGTGCTATCGCGTTCACTGCCGGGACACCCGTGCGGGCGATCTCGACGACGATGCCGGCCATGATTTCGACGACAGTGGCGACCACATCTATCGCGCCCGCCGGCTGGTACTGGGTACCGGCAGCGAACCGATGATCCCGGCGTGCTGCCAGCCGGTGGCCGAGCGCGTGGTGCACTCCTCGCGCTATCTCGAGCGCAAGGCGGCGCTACAGGCGAAGTCAGCGATCACTATCGTCGGTAGCGGCCAGAGCGCCGCCGAGATATATCTCGACCTGCTCGACGAGATCGACGCCCACGGCTACACCCTGAGCTGGGTCACCCGCTCGCCGCGCTTCTTCCCGCTGGAGTACGGCAAGCTGACCCTCGAGATGACCTCGCCGGACTACATCGACTACTTCCACGCCCTGCCCGAGTCGACCCGAGACGAGCTGATGCGCCAGCAGAAAGGACTCTACAAGGGCATCGATCTCGAACTGATCAACACGATCTACGACCGGCTCTATACCAAGAGTCTCAAGGGGCCGGTGGATACCCACCTGCTCACCTGCGCCCAGTTGGAAAGCTGCCATTTCGATGCCGCCCATCGGCGCTTCGACCTGACCTTCACCCAGACCGAGCAGAACCGGCGTTTCCAGCACCGGACGGCGGGGGTGATTCTCGCCACCGGCTACGCGGCGCACAGGCCGGACTTCCTGGCGCCGATCGAGCATCGCATCCGGCGGGACGACGCGGGCCGCTACGCGGTCAGCCGTTACTACGGCATCGGCACTGAAGACGACATCTTCGTCCAGAACGCCGAGCTGCATACCCACGGGCTGGTCGCGCCGGATCTCGGCATGGCGTGCTATCGCAACGCCTGCATCATCCGCGAACTGGCCGGGCGCGAGGTCTATCCGATCGAACGCGGGTTCACCTTCCAGGACTTCGGCGCGCCCGACGACCGCGTGTTCCAGCCGCAGCGGGCCACGGCGTGACGGCTATCGCGCGCCCCGATTCGCCATTCCCGATTTCCGATTTCCGATTTCCGATTTCCGACTTTCCGTCAGGAGAGAGACTCATGAACTTACCGCAAACTCGACTGGCCAACGCCGAGACAGCCACCGCGACACACACCACATCGGCCAGCAGCCTCTATTCCCCCGACCTGAGATTTCAGCGCGACTGGCCGGGCATCGGCACCCTCGCCCTGCGACCGCTCGATCTCGGCCGCAACATCGACACCGTGTTCGACTGGGTCAGCCGGGAAACCGCCCGCTTCTGGGGCATGAACGGCGATACCCGAGATCAGGTCGCCGCGTTCTACCGCGAGATGGAAGAGAGCGACAGCGCCCAGGCGTTCATCGGCCTGCACGATGGCCAGCCGGCGTTTCTGGTCGAGTGCTACGACCCTCGCCACGATCCGGTCGGCGAGCACTATCCGGTCCAGCCCGGCGACCGCGGCATGCACTTTCTGGTCGCGCCGAGAAACCCGGCGGCCTCGCCGATTCACGGCTTCAGCCAGGCCGTGATCGATACCGTCGTGGCGTTCCTGTTCAGCGACCCGACGACGCAGCGGATCGTCGTCGAGCCGGATGTGACCAATGCCAGGATCCACCCGCTCAACCGCCGTGCCGGGTTCGTCTACGAGGGCGAGATCCGACTGGCGGAGAAGACCGCCCGGCTGGGGTTCTGCACCCGCGAACGGTTCGAGTCGCTGCACGCCTCGCGGCGCCCCGACACTGCAATGGACGAAACGGTCGCCCATCTCCGCCCCGACCGCTGGCAGCGCGCCAATCGCGACCTGCTGGGCAAGGCGATCAGCGAGTTCGCCCACGAGCGGCTGCTGGCGCCGTTGGCGGAATCTCTTCCCGAGGCCGACGGCTGGGCCGATTACGCCCTCGCCACCGACAGCGACGGCATCCGCTACCGGTTCCGCGCGCGCCGGATGGCACTGGATCACTGGTGGATCGACAAGAACACGCTGGCCAAGATGCGCGACGGCGCCTCCCAGCCGCTGGACGTGGCGCAGTTCCTGCTCGAGTGCCGGGCGCGCCTGGGCATCGCCCCCGCCAACCTGCCGACCTACCTGGAGGAGATCGCCAGCACCCTGGCCGGCATGGCCTACAAGCTCGGGCGGGACGTGCCCGCGGCCGGCGAACTCGCACTGGTCGATTTCCAGACCGTGGAGACGGCGATGAGCGAGGGCCACCCCTGCTTCGTCGCCAACAGCGGCCGGATCGGTTTCGACGTCGAGGACTATCACCGCTACGCCCCGGAAGCCGGCGCCGCGATTCGCCCCGTCTGGCTGGCGGCGGCGCGTCACTGCACGACCTACAGCGCCATCGACGGGCTCGACTTCGAATCGCTCATCGAAGACGAGCTGGACGCCTCGGTACGGGAGCGCTTCGTGGCCCGGCTGCATGCGCTCGACCTCGATCCCGATGACTACCTGTTGATGCCGGTCCACCCGTGGCAGTGGCGCCACAAGCTCGCCATCACCTTTGCCGGCGAAGTCGCCGAGCAGCGTCTGATCCTGCTCGGCGAAGCGGACGACGACTACCGTGCCCAGCAGTCGATCCGCACCTGGTTCAACGTCTCGCAGCCCAGGCGACGTTACGTCAAGTTCGCGCTGTCGATTCTCAACATGGGCTTCATGCGCGGGCTGTCGCCCCACTACATGCGCGGCACGCCGGCCATCAATGCGTGGGTCGAGAACCTGGTCGCAAGCGACCCGGAACTGCAGGCACGGGGGTTCAGCGTACTGCGTGAAGTCGCCACGCTGGGCTATCACCATGCCGATTTCGAGGCTGCCACCGACAAACAGCACCCGTATCAGAAAATGCTGGCGTGCCTGTGGCGGGAGAGCCCGTATATTCGCATCGCGCCCAATCGGCGGCTGATGACCATGGCTGCCCTGCTGCACCGGGACGCCAGTGGCGACGCGCTGCTGCCGGCACTGATCGACGCCTCCGGCATCGGCGCTCGCCGCTGGATCGAGCGCTACCTGGCCGCCTACATGACGCCGCTGCTGCACTGCTTCTTCGCTCACGATCTGGTGTTCATGCCTCACGGCGAAAACCTGATCCTGCAACTCGAGAATCATGTACCGGTCGGCGCGATCCTCAAGGATATCGGCGAGGAGACCGGCATCTTCGACAACGGCCAGTCCCTGCCGGAAGCCGCCCGGCGCATCGCGGTCGAAGTGCCTGAGGAGTTGAAGATCCTGTCGATCTTCACCGACCTGTTCGACTGCTTCTTCCGCTTTCTGGCCGAGATTCTGGTGGCTTCGAACCAGCTCGAGGAGAACGAGTTCTGGCAGCTGGTGGCGGCATGCGTGATCGATTACCAGCAACGACACCCGGCGTTCGCCGCCAAGTTCGAACGCTTCGATCTGTTCGCGCCGGAATTCACGCTCTCCTGTCTCAACCGGCTGCAGCTGCGTAACAACCGCCAGATGATCGATCTCGCCGATCCGTCGAAGAACCTGCAGTTCGCCGGCACGCTGGCCAATCCCATCGCCGCCTATCGCCCGATATCTGAACGGCGACACGGCGCCGGGGACGAGCGCAACGCATCGACCGTATCGACATGAGGTAACCGACGCCCACCCCGATCCATCGCCGGGTGCACGTCGAGGTGCCCGGCCTACGACTCGTTGCCAATACGACTTATTGCTAATGATTCTCATTTTTGTCATGATCGCGGCACTTCTGCCGTTCTGCCCCCAGGGCCGCCCTCATGCGCGACGCACTGTTCGAGTCTCTCTACCGCCAGCACCATCGCGAGCTGCTGGGCTTTCTCCGTCGGCAGCTCGAATCCGGAGAGCAGGCCGCCGACCTCTGTCACGAGGTCTACCTGCGCCTGCTCAACACCGCTTCGGAAAACGGGCTCGAGAACCCGCGCGCCTATCTCTTCCGCATCGCCCGCAATCTGCTGATCGATCATCGTCGACGACAGGCGCCCGAACTGATCGCCATCGACACTCTGGCGCCGGTACTGGTCTGCCCACGCGCCTGCCCGGAAGCCGAAGCCTGTCAGCAGCAGTGTGTCCGTCAGCTCACGCAGACGTTGGCCGGCTTGCCGGAACGGCTACGCCAGGCGCTGATCTGGCACCGCATGGAGGGCGTGACCCAGCGAGAAATCGGTGAGCGTCTTGGGGTTTCCGAACGCATGGCGGGACGCTACATCGCCCAGGCCCTGACCCGATGCCAGGAGGAGCTGGATAGCCTGGAATTGGATAGCCTGGAACGCGCAGCTCGGCACTAGCCTCGCGAACCGGTAACGCTGGGATACCAGCTCATGCCTATCGCGCGGGGCGCAGTGGGCTCGAAGCCGAACTGGGCATAGAGCCGGTGGGCCTCTCCATCCGCCAGCAGGCTGACGAAGGCATTTTCCGGCGCCTCACGCAGGATATAGGCGCGAATTTCGCTCATGATCCGCTTGCCCAGACCGCGCCCCTGATGCGCCGGCAGCACTGCGATGTCGACAACCTGATAGAAGCAGCCGCCGTCGCCGACGACGCGCCCCATGCCCACGGTTTCGCACTCTCCTTCGCGCTGGTGAACAACCTGCACGGCGAACAGGCTCCGGGGCAAGCCGCGCGCGGCACCGTCAGCGCTGCGCGGGTTCATGCCGGCTTCGCGGCGAAGCCGCATATAGGTCTCGATTTCGGGCGGCTCGAAAATCAGTCGATATGCGTTGTCATCATGCAGGCGGTAAGCGTTGTCATCATGACAGACGTCGTCATTCATAACGTGGGATCCATTCTGGTGTCATTTGGCGGTCGAACACTCAGTGTGCCATCGCCCTGCGACCGCTGCCTTTTCATCAACCAGCGCGGCGTTCTCGATGTCGCCTTCAGCAACGGCACCAACAGCCATAACAGCGGCGCCAGCAGCCAGCGATAGACGAACCGCGCAACGATTAGCAATGGCAGCAGCACCAGCGTCCAGATCAGGAACTGGCCCAGCCACACCGGCCAGCCCAGCCACCGCCCGACATTGGCACCCAGCGCGCTGACAAGGCTGGGATGTCGCAAAACGACATAAGCCGTGCCGGTGACCGCCGCGACTTTGGCCGCTCTCGACAGGTTGACGAATCGACCACCCCCGACCAGCACGCCACGCCCCGCTGCCCGCGCGCCCTGCCCTTCGACGGCGGCACCGGCACGCACCGCGCGCCCGGTGCGCAGCACCTTGATCGCGCTGGTCATCACCAGCAGATCGACACCCGCCCAGCCGAGATCGGCGACGCCGACCGGCTCGCCGCGGCGCCACTGGCTTTCCAGATCGCGCAGGCCACCGGTGAAGAAATCGCCGATATCGCTCACCACCCGCTCGCTCTGTAGCCACTGCACCTCTCCATTCGCACCGACGACGAACTGCCCCAGAAAGCCGAGGCCCTCGGCCTCGAGAATGGCGATGGCAATCTGGCCACGATGTGCCGGCGTCAACGTGGCCGGCATTGCTTCGTCGTCGGTCATCGTCGGATTCGCGCCGGGCGCCTTCTCAGCATCGTCTTGCCACCAGCGCGACAGCTGTTCGCTTGCCGCCCGGTAGCGCGTGCCCAGCCAGTGCTGTGCCCGCAGCGTGGCGATATCGTGATCGCGGTAGTAGGTCACCGGCAGCACTGCGTCTGCGCCGAAACGCACCAGCACGCGCTGGAACGCGGGATCGAGACCGTAATCGAGCAGCGCTTCACGAGCCAGGTCGCCGTGATTGCGGATCGCCAGCCAGGCAGCGGCCCAGAGTGTCGGCTCGTCGGCGTAGCTCAGAAAGAGCGTGTTGATCTCCGGCGACTCCTCGGCCAGCGCCGGTGCCAGCGACGGCAGCGCCCGCTGCGCTTCCAGGCGCACCATGCGAGGCTCGAACGGCTCGTGCGAGGCAACGGCGGTCAGCACGCCCCCGGCGACGAGCGCGAACAGCACAATCGATAACCACACCTTCATGGGTTCGTGCTCCTTGAACAGGGATATTCGTCCGGCAAGGGACGCTGTCAATCGATAAACGACGACAAGTGTCTTTGATAAGCGTTCGTATTTGAATTAGGATTGCCTTCCACCCTGTGACCCACCACTCGCTGCGAGGTTGCCCCGTCCATGTTCGAAGTCCAATCGGCGAGCTTCGAGATCGCGGGCAAGACGTTGCTCTCCCCCATCGATTTCACCTTCGGTGAAGGACGGATCTACGGCCTGATCGGGCACAACGGTTCCGGCAAGTCGACGCTGCTCAAGCTGCTCGCGCAGCAGCAGCCGGTCAGTCAAGGTAACATCCGGCTCGATGGCCGCCCGCTGTCGCAGTGGAAGCCGCGAGAGTTCGCCCGCCACGTCGCCTATCTGCCGCAGCATCTGCCCAGCGCCGAAAACCTCACCTGCCGCGAGCTGATCGGTTTCGGTCGCTACCCGTGGCATGGCCTGCTGGGGCGCCTCAATCGCCACGATCACCAGCAGATCGAGCGCGCCATCGCCCTGACCCATACCGAAGCCTTCGCCGACCGACTGGTCGATACGCTCTCCGGCGGCGAGCGCCAACGCGTGTGGCTGGCCATGCTGCTGGCCCAGGGTAGCCGCTATCTGCTGCTCGACGAGCCGCTGGCGGCGCTGGATATCGCCCACCAGGTCGAAGTGCTGGCGCTGGTGCGCAAGCTCTGCCGCGAGCTGGGCCTCGGCGTGATCATCGTGCTCCATGACGTCAACATGGCCGCACGCTACTGCGATCACCTGGTCGCGCTGCACAGCGGCAGGCTCCTCGCCGAAGGCGCGCCGGCCAGCATGATGAACGATACCAACCTGGAAGCCATCTACGGCATTCCCATGCGGGTGATGAATCATCCCGCCGACGCCTGCCCCATCGCCGTGCTGCAGTAGGCCATCTTCCCAGTCTCTTGTCTCGTACCAGGCTCTTGTCTCGTACCAGTCTCTTGTCTCGTGATAGGCGAGCGCCGTCTGCCGCCTCATGACGTATCGGCATCTCCACTGCCGGAGCGCCATGGCGCTGGACCCGCACGTCTGAACCAAGGATGCTAATCTTCAGGCTTTGCCTTCCGATTCGCCCCTTGTCTGCGAGCTCGTCATGCTGCAACCCGTTTCCCGCCAGAGCGATCTGACGCTAGAACCCGAACAGACGCCGCCACGCCCGGCGCATGTCAGTACCTTTGCCCCTCTGGGGGTCCCGGCGTTCCGGATGATCTGGATCGCCAACCTGTTCGCCAATCTCGGCGTGTGGGCGCAGTCGGTGGCGGCGGCGTGGGTGGTGACGTCGAACGACGGCGGTGCGGTAGCGGTGGCGATGATCCAGGTCGCGGCAGCGCTGCCGCTGGTGCTGATGTCGATCGTCACCGGGGTGATCGCCGACAATTACGATCGCCGCAAGGTGATGCTGCTCGGCCTGGGTATCGAGGTGCTGGGCGGGCTGTTCATCACGCTGATCGCCTTCCTGAACCTTCTTTCACCGACGCTGCTGATCGTCTCGATTCTCTGTGTTTCCATCGGCGGGGCGATTACCACTCCGGCGTGGCAGGCGGCGGTCAACGAGCAGGTCCCGCGCAACCTGGTCTCGAGCGCCGTGCTGCTCAACAGCGTCAACTACAACGCCGCGCGTGCCATCGGTCCGGCCATCGGCGGGCTGCTGCTGGCCGCGGTGGGGCCGGCGTGGATCTTCCTGCTCAACGTGCTCTGCTTCTGCGGGCTGATCGCCGCGCTGTGGCGCTGGAAGCGTGCGGTGCTGCCCAAGTCGCTGCCCCCGGAACGCATCTGGGAAGGGGTCAAGGCGGCGCTGCATTTCGTGCAGTACTCCAGCGTCACGCGGCTGGTGATGATGCGTTCGTTCATCTTCGGCATCTCCGCCAGCGCACTCTGGGCACTGCTGCCGCTGCTGGCCCATCAGCACCCCAGCGGCAGTGCCTCGCTCTATGGCTACATGCTCGGTGGCCTCGGCATCGGCGCGATCGCCGGCAGCACGCTGGTCAACCGGGCCCGCCAGCGCGTCGGTAGCAGCCGGCTGATCAGCTTCTCCGCGATGTTGCTGGGTCTGGTGATGCTGGCGCTCGGCGGGCTCGATACCCTGTGGGTGCTGTTTCCGGCGCTCATCGTCGGCGGCAGCTGCTGGATCGCTGCGGTGGCTTCCTACAACTCCTCGGTGCAGATACTGGTGCCGGACTGGGTCAAGGCCCGCGCCCTGGCGCTGTATCAGACCGCGCTCTACGCCGGGCTGACGCTGGGTTCGCTGCTGTGGGGGCAGTTGGCCGACGGCCTGGGCGTGCAGATGGCGCTGATGCTGGCCGGCGCGCTGCTGATCGTCTCGGCGTTGCTGCTACTCCCTTCCCGACTGCCGGACCTGGACGCCAACGATCTGGTCGAGGCGCCGGAAGCGCACACCCACAGGCCGGACTTCGAGTTCAATCCGGCACGGGGCTCGGTGATGGTGACGGTCGAATACCGCATCGACAGCGAGCATCTGCGCGAATTTGCCCGCGCCGTGCGGCCGCTGCGAAAGCTGCGGCTGCGCAACGGTGCCAAGCGCTGGTCGCTCTACCGCGACGTCGTCGACCGCGATCTGTGGCAGGAGGTGTTCCTCGTGCCCAACTGGCTGCAGCATCTGCGCATGCTGGACCGGCTGACGCTGGCGGACCGTGCCATCATCGACCGGGTCACGGCGCTGCACAGCGGCCCGGAGGCCCCGCGCCTGCGCCACGGCGTCAGCTATCGTTCCTCGCGGTATGACCAGCCGGCACTGACGCCGAACCAGACCGAACCGCCCGACGATTCGCCGGCCGATGTCACCTCGTTCGACAACGCCACGCCCGACACGACCGTGCCCTGGCCGCAGCAGCGGACATGACTCAACAAACGAACATGACGCAGGAGACAACATGAAAAGCGCTCGCGATACCCTGCTCGAGGTGTTCGGCTTCCCGGCGTTCCGCGGCGGCCAGGAAGCGGTCGTCGAGCGCGTCATCGCCGGCCGCTCGACGGCAGCGATCTTCGCCACCGGCGCCGGCAAGTCGCTCTGCTACCAGTTGCCGGCGCTCCACCTGCCGCATCTCACGCTGGTGGTCTCGCCGCTGCTGGCATTGATGCAGGACCAGTTGGCCTTCCTCCAACGCCACGGCGTGGCGGCCGCGAGTCTCGATTCGACCCAGGATCGCGACACCGCCCGCGACATCATGGAGCGCGCCCGCCGCGGCGAGCTGAAGATCCTGATGGTCTCGGTGGAGCGGCTCAAGAACGAGCGCTTTCGCCACTTCCTGCGCCAGGTCGCGATCTCGCTGCTGGTGGTCGACGAAGCCCACTGCATTTCCGAGTGGGGGCACAACTTCCGCCCCGACTACCTGAAGCTGCCGGACTACCAGCGCGAATTCGGCATCCCCCAGGCGCTGCTGCTGACCGCCACCGCGACGCCCGCCGTGATCGACGACATGCGCGCCAAGTTCGCCATCGCCGCGGACGATGTCATCACCACCGGCTTCTATCGCGACAACCTCGAGCTTCTGGTGCAGCCGGTAGAGAGCGAACGCCGGCTGCCGGCGCTGGTCGAATGGCTGGCGCCGCAACGCTCGTCACGACAGTCGCCAGGACAACAGCCGACATCGCAGGCGCCCACCATCGTCTACGTCACCCTGCAGCAAACCGCCGAGTCGGTCGCCGCGGCGCTGGCGAATCAGGGCTTCACGGTGCGCGCCTATCACGCCGGTCTCGACAGCGAGACGCGGGACGAGATCCAGCAGGGCTTCATGCGCGGCGAGATCCCTTGCATCGTCGCCACCATCGCCTTTGGCATGGGGATCGACAAGGGCAACATTCGCAACGTGATCCACTACGACCTGCCCAAGTCGATCGAGAACTACAGCCAGGAGATTGGCCGTGCCGGCCGCGACGGCGAGCCGTCACGCTGCCTGATGCTGGCCGGTCGCGACGGCCTGCGCGTGCTGGAGAACTTCGTCTACGGCGACACGCCGGAGCGCGAGGGTATTCGTCACGTGCTGGCCGAGATCGCCGAGGCTGGCCGCCAGCCGCAGCGCCAGTGGCCGGTGCTGCTCAATACGCTCTCCCGCGACAGCAATATCCGCCTGCTGCCGTTGAAGACATTGCTGGTGCGCCTCGAGATGCACGGCGTGATCGCGCCCCGCTTCGCCTATCTGGCCGAATACCGGCTGCGCTATCTCGAGGAGCCCGGCGATCTGATCGCACGCTTCCAGGGGGAACGGGCCGACTTCGTGCGCCTGTTGGTGGACAACATCGCCATCGCCAAGACCTGGGGAACGGTGAATTTCGAGCGTCTCTACCGCGCCGGCGTCGATGCGGGGATCGATGCCTCGCGCTCGCGCGTCATCACCGCGCTGGAGTATTTCCAGGACAAGGGCTGGGTGGTGCTGGAAGGCAAGCGCATGACCGATGTCTACGAGGTGTGCCAGCCCGCGTTCGACATCGAGGCCCTGACCGACCGGTTGCTGGCGGAAAGCCAGTCCCGCGAGCGAACCGAGATCGAACGTCTGCAGGCGATGCTGGCACTGTTCGAATCGGATACCTGCCTGACCCGCCGTCTGGCGGAGTACTTCGGCGACGACCATTTCGAGCATGCGGAAACTCAAGCCTGCGGCCAGCCGGTCCAGGCCGCCCAGGGCTGCGGCCAGCCGATTCAAGCCGCCCGAAGCTGCGGCCAACCTGTTCAAGCCGCCCGAGGATGCGGCCAGCCGATTCAAGCCGCCCGGGGCTGCGGCCACTGCTCGGTCTGCCACGGTCACGTTGCCCGCCTGCCGAGCGCGGCGGCGCTGCCTGAATTGACCGATGACGACTTCGAACGATACGCCCGGCCGCTGATCGAGCGTCACCGCGAGCAGATTGGCACGGTGCCGGGGGCGCAACGCATCGCGCACTTTCTGTGCGGGCTCGCCATGCCGGTCTTCACGCCGCTCAAGGCGCGGCAGCTGCCCGGTTTCGGCATCTACGAGCAGCGCCCCTATCCCGAGATCAAGGCGTGGGCCAATGCCTGCGCGAGACGTTGATCGATGGTGAATGGGGCAACGAAGCCCCATCGAGCACTGCTCCTGAGGGCTTGTGGAAGCGACGTATCAGCGCGCGTCATGACAAACTGGATTGATACCTCGGCCTCGACCATGCCCTGAGACTACGATATGGCCCCAGATTTCTCTTCTTCAGACGAGCCGCTTTCGGTCGGGTTCGTGCTGCTGCAGCGCTTCACCATCCTGCCGTTCTCGGCCTTCGTCGATTGCCTGCGGCTGTCAGCCGACGATGGCGACCGCAGTCAACAGGTCCGCTGCCGCTGGCAGTTCATGAGCAGCGGCGGGCAGGACGTCGTTTCCAGCAGCGGCGCCACGATCACCGGCTGCGGACCGTTGACGGCCCCCGAGCGCTTCGATTACATCGTGGTCATCGGCGGCGTTCTCGGCGCGGTCGAAGAGGAGGATCAGCAGGCGCTGGATTATCTGCGCCTGGCAGCGCAATGCGACGTTCCTCTCGTCGGTGTCTGCACCGGGGTCTTTTCCCTGATCAAGGCAGGGTTGATGGATGGCCGCCGATGCTGCATCAGCTGGTATCACCATGCCGATCTCGTGCAGCGCTACCCGGATATCGAGCCGGTGGCCGACCAGCTCTTTCTGGATGACGGCAACCGATTGACCTGTGCCGGCGGCGTGGCCTCCGCCGATCTGGCCGCGTACCTGATCGAACGCCACCTGGGGCGGCTATGGGCGAAGAAGAGCCTGCATATCATGCTGATCGACGAGCCGCGGCCCGGGCAGCATCCGCAACCGCAACCCGTGGTCTTCAGCAAGGTCTCCGACCCGCTGGTACGCCGAGCCATCTCGATCTTCGAGCAGCATCTGGGCGAGGTCGTCACGATCGAGCGGCTCGCTAAGCGCCTGCATACTTCGCGGCGCAACATCGAGCGCCATTTCCGGGAACAGTTCGGGCTCGGACCGCAGAAGTTCGCACGCGACCTGCGCCTGCATTACGGATGCTGGATGTTGAACTACACCAAGCACAGCATCACCGATATCGGCGAGCGCTGCGGTTTTGCCGACACGGCCCACTTCTCGCGTCACTTTCGCGAGGTGTTCGGCATTCCTCCTTCGGAGGTCAGGCGGCTTTCCGAGGATCAGCGCGCCAGGCTCGTGGACCCGTTCTTTCTCCATGTCGGCCAGACCTCCCGAGCACTCGAGATCGCCACGCCTGCTCAGCGCTGAAGGCGCCTTTCCCCTCATGCCCCGTGCCGGCATCGCCCCGTTCGACCCAGGCCGAATGTCGGAAACGTTAGCGTCATAAATATCGCTTTTCGACATAGGGCTGGCCTCTCCCGGCCGGTCAGCAGCGCACGGCTGCGAGGCCACGGCGCGGTTCTTCGGCCGACCGAGACTTCCCCTTCATTCAATTATCCTGTCGCAAACGTTCAAGCGTCTTTCGATCTGCCTGGCGGATCATGAACGCAAGCTTCCAATGATCTGATTTCAATGGCTTCCGACGCCGCGGCGAGCCTGCTCGGGCGGCGTCTCTCCAGGAGAAAAGCATGCAACGCTATTCCGGATTCGGTCTGGTCAAGCACGCGCTGAACCATCACGAAAACTGGCAGCGCCAGTGGCGCAATCCTACGCCGAAGAAACAATACGATATCGTCATCGTCGGCGGTGGCGGCCACGGGCTGGCTACCGCCTACTATCTGGCCAAGGTCCACAACATCACCAATGTCGCGGTGATCGAGAAAGGCTGGCTGGGTGGCGGCAACACCGCTCGCAACACCACGATCGTGCGCTCCAACTACCTGTGGGACGAAGCGGCCGCGCTGTTCGAACACTCCATGAAGCTGTGGGAAGGACTCTCCCAGGACATCAACTACAACGTGATGTTCTCGCAGCGCGGCGTGCTCAACCTCGGCCACACGCTGCAGGACATGCGCGACATCCAGCGCCGCGTCAACGCCAACCGCCTGAACGGGATCGATGGCGAAGTCCTCGATGCCAAGGGGGTCCAGGAGATCGTGCCGATCCTCGACTGCTCGAGCCGGGCCCGCTATCCGGTCCTCGGCGCTTCCTGGCAACCGCGCGGCGGCGTGGCGCGTCATGACGCCGTGGCCTGGGGCTACGCGCGGGCGGCGGACGCACTCGGCGTGGACCTGCTGCAGAACACCGAAGTCACCGGTTTCAAGATCCGTGACGGCCGTGTCCATGGCGTTCACACCAATCGCGGCGACATCGAAGCGAAGACGGTGGGCTGCGTCGCCGCCGGCAATTCCGGCGTGCTCGCCAAGATGGCCGGCTTCAAGCTCCCGCTCGAGTCGCACCCGTTGCAGGCGCTGGTCTCCGAGCCGCTGAAGCCGGTGCTGGATACGGTGGTCATGTCCAACCATGTGCATGGCTACATCAGCCAGTCGGACAAGGGCGATCTGGTCATCGGTGCCGGCATCGACGGCTACGTGGGTTATGGCCAGCGCGGCAGCTACCCCACCGTCGAGCATACCCTGCAGGCAATCGTCGAGATGTTCCCGATCTTCTCCCGCGTGCGCATGAACCGCCAGTGGGGCGGCATCGTCGACACCTGCCCCGACGCCAGTCCGATTCTCTCGGCCACGCCGGTCAAGGGCATGTTCTTCAACTGCGGCTGGGGCACCGGCGGCTTCAAGGCCACGCCGGGCTCCGGCCATGTCTTCGCGGCGACGCTGGCCAAGGGCGAAGCGCATCCGCTGGCCGCACCGTTCTCGATCGACCGCTTCCACACCGGCGCCCTGGTGGACGAACACGGCGCCGCTGGCGTCGCCCACTGAGGAGGACTCTTTCATGTTCCATATCTACTGCCCTTACTGCGAAGAGCATCGCGAAGAGGAAGAGTTCCATCCGCGTGGCCAGGCTCATCTGCAGCGCCCCGCCGACCCGGAGAACTGTTCCGATGAACAATGGGGCGACTACCTGTTCTTCCGTGACAACCCCCGCGGTATCCATCACGAGCTGTGGGTGCATTCCGTCGGCTGCCGCAAGTTCTTCAACATCACGCGGCATACCGCGAACTACGAGATTCTCGAAACCTACAAGATGGGCGAGCGCCCCTCGATCACTGCCGAAACACTGGCCGCCGACGAACGCCAGTCCGGCGTTCAGGCCGCGTCCGGCGGCTGGCAGACGGTCGGCGCGCGCCCTGAAGACGAAGCGTTGAACACGGAGGCACGGGCATGACGCAGATCCATCGATCCAACCGCAGCGGTCGCATCGATCGCTCCCGCGAACTCTCCTTCACGTTCAACGGCAAGCGCTACACGGGCTACGCCGGCGATACGCTGGCCTCGGCCCTGCTGGCCAACGGCGTCGATATCGTCAACCGCAGCTTCAAGTATTCGCGGCCGCGAGGCGTCGTCGCCGCTGGCCCGGAAGAGCCCAATGCCGTCGTGCAACTGGGCGCCAGCGAAGCGGCCCAGGTGCCCAACGTCCGCGCCACCCAGCAGGCGCTCTACGAAGGGCTGGTCGCTCGCAGCACCAACGGCTGGCCGAACGTGCAGCGCGACATGATGGGGATAATCGGCAAGCTGGGCGGCAGCTTCATGCCGCCGGGGTTCTACTACAAGACCTTCATGGCGCCGGCCTCGATGTGGATGACCTACGAGAAGTACATCCGCAAGAGCGCCGGTCTGGGGCGCAGCCCGCTCGAATCCGATCCGGACATCTACGACCACCTCAACCAGCATTGCGACGTGCTGATCATCGGCGGCGGTGCCGCCGGTCTGATGGCGGCCCGTATCGCTGCCGACAGCGGCGCCCGGGTCATGCTCTGCGACGAGCAGGAGGAACTGGGCGGTTCGCTGCTGGACAGCCGCGAGACGCTCGACGGCCTGCCGGCGCCGGAATGGGTATCGCAAGTGGTCACCGAGCTGGCGGGAAGAGAGAACGTCGAGCTGCTGCCACGAACGACCGCCAACGGCTATCACGATCACAACTTCGTCACGCTCCATGAGCGTCGCACCGAACATCTCTGGGATACCGCCCCCGCCGTGAACCGTCGCCCGCAGGCGCGCTCCCGCCTGCATCGCGTGCGCGCCCGGCAGGTCATCCTGGCAACGGGGACCCACGAGCGCCCGCTGGTCTACGGCAACAACGACGTTCCCGGCAACATGGTCGCCGGTGCGGTGTCGACCTACATTCGACGTTTCGGCGTCGTGCCCGGCCACAAGCTGGTGCTGTCGGTCAGCAACGATCACGCTTATCGCACGGCGCTGGACTGGCACGAGTCCGGTCGTGAAGTGGTGGCGATCGTCGATGCTCGCGCCACGTCTCAGGGTGAACTGGCCGAACAGGCCCGCGCCCTGGGGATCCGGATCATCAACCAGAGCGCCGTCATCGAGGCCAAGGGCAGCGATCGCGTCACGGCGGCTCGCATCGCCAGGGTCGATCTGGACGCGTTCTGCGTTCTCGGTCACGAAGAGACGCTGAGCTGCGACACCATCGCCAGCTCCGGCGGCTACAGCCCCGTCATCCACCTCTCTTCCCATACCGGAACCCGGCCCGTATGGCGCGACGACGTGCTGGGCTTCGTGCCTGGCGACGTCAAGGGCATGACATCGGTGGGCGGCGTTCACGGCGTCTTCGCCCTGAAGGCGGTGCTCGAGCACGCCACCGAAGGGGCTCGCCGCGCGCTGGATGCCATCGGGTTCGATAGCGCCTCGTCCGTGACCGGGCTGCCTGACGTCGCCGAACGGCGCGAGGAACCCGCCTGCGCGCTCTTCCAGGTGCCTCACGTGAAGTCGGCGATGCGAGCCCCCAAGCAGTTCGTCGATCTCCAGAACGATGTCACTGCCGCGGGTATCGAACTGGCCACGCGTGAAGGGTTCGAATCGATCGAGCACGTCAAGCGCTATACCGCGCTGGGCTTCGGCACCGATCAGGGGAAACTCGGCAACATCAATGGCATGGCGATCGCCGCGCGCTGCCTGAAGCGTTCGATCCCTGAAGTCGGCACCACCGTCTTCCGGCCCAATTACACGCCGGTGACGTTCGGCGCCATCGTTGGCCGCCACTGCCGGGAGCTGTTCGACCCCGAGCGCTACACCGCCCTGCACGCCTGGCATGTCGAGCATGGTGCGGAGTTCGAGGACGTGGGCCAGTGGAAGCGGCCCTGGTACTTTCCACAAGTACGCGCCGGGGCCGTCAACGGCGAACGCGAGAGCATGGCAGAAGCGGTGGCCCGCGAGTGCCTGGCGGTACGCGAGAAAGTCGGCATCCTCGACGCTTCCACGCTCGGCAAGATCGATATCCAGGGGCCGGATGCGCGAGAATTCCTGGGCCGGGTGTACACCAACAAGTGGGCCAAGCTGACACCTGGCCGCGTGCGTTACGGCCTGATGTGCAAAGACGACGGCATGTTGATGGACGATGGCACCACCAGTTGCCTGGCCGAGAACCACTTCCTGATGACCACCACCACCGGTGGTGCGGCCGGAGTGATGGAGTGGCTGGAGCTGTGGCACCAGACGGAGTGGCCGGAACTCGAAGTCTACTTCACCTCGGTGACCGACCACTGGGCGACCATGACCGTCACCGGGCCGGAAGCGCGCAAGCTGATGTCGGAGGTGACCGACATCGATCTTTCCCCGGATCAGTTCAAGTTCATGGACTGGCGCGAAGGTAACGTTGCCGGCATTCCGGCCCGCGTGTTCCGGATCTCCTTCACCGGCGAGCTCGCCTACGAGATCAACGTCCAGGCCAACTATGCGATGCCGGTCTGGAAAGCTCTGTTCGAGAAAGGCGAGAAATACGGGCTGACCCCCTACGGCACCGAGACCATGCATGTGCTGCGCGCCGAGAAAGGCCTGATCATCGTCGGCCAGGACACCGACGGTTCGGTCACCCCGGAAGATCTGGGCATGCAGTGGGCGGTGGGCTACGACAAGCCGTTCTCCTGGATCGGCAAACGCGCCCTGACCCGACCTGACACGGCACGGACCGACCGCAAGCAGCTCGTCGGCCTCAAGCCCAGGGATCCCGAGGTCGTGCTGGAGGAAGGCGCGCAGATCGTCTTCGATCCCGAGCAGCGCATCCCGATGACCATGGTCGGCCACGTCACCTCCAGCTACTACAGTCCCAATCTTGGCCACGGGTTTGCCCTCGCCGTCATCAAGGGCGGTCGCGATCGTCTGGGTCAGACGGTCTATCTGCCAATGAAAGATGGCGTCGTGCACGAAGCGGAAATCGTCAGCCCGGTGTTTATCGATCCCAAAGGAGAACGTCAGAATGTCTGAGATTCGTGAATTCGACTGCCGGCCGAACGATCAGACCGGTGCAGAGTCGCCCCTCGCCTGGTCGTTCCAGCGCGGCCCGGGGCCCGTCGCGGACGCGCAGGCCGGGGTGACGCTGCGGGAATCCGCCTTCATGGGCCACCTGATTCTGCGCGGCGGCGCCATCGTCCTGGATGAAGCCGTGCGCGAGGTGCTGGGCATCAACCTGCCGGCGCGGCCCAATACCCTGACCCTGGATGCCAAGGGCGAGCGTTCGATCCAGTGGCTATCGCCGGACGAATGGCTGATCGTGGTCCCCGGCGGCGAAGAGTTCGTGTTGGAGAAAGCGCTTCGCCATGCACTGGGGCAAGCACACTTCAGCCTCGTCAACGTCAGTGGCGGCCAGACCGTGATCACCTTGCGCGGCCCCAAGGCACGCGAGACGCTGAAGAAATCGACGCCCTACGACGTTCATCCGTCGGCATTCCCGGTCGGCAAGGGCGTCACCACGATCTTCGCCAAGACCTCCATCACCTTGCGCCAACCCCAGGTGGACTGCTGGGAGCTCATCGTGCGCCGCAGTTTTGCCGACTACCTCTACCGATGGCTCCTCGATGCCGCCGCGGAGTTCGGTGTGACGGTCGAGCATCGATGAGACAGAAGGCCGATGTGCAATCGGCCTTCCTTTACCCAGAGAGCCCCGTCAGTGGAGAACAATAAAGCGATGAACAACAAATCGACGAACAACAACTGGATCCTCACCGCCCAGTGCCCCAGCCGCCTAGGCACCATCGATGTCGTGACGCGCTTTCTCAAAGAGTCACGCTGCTATGTCAATGAAATCAGCTCGTTCAACGACGCACCAGCCGAACGCTTCTTCATCCGCGTGGCCTTCCAGCCGGACAGGACGCTGACGTTCGACAAGGACCGCTTTGCGGAATCCTTTGCGGCGAGAGCGCAGGAGTTCGACATGACGTTCGAGCTCAGCTCCAGTGCCGAGCGAATGAAGACCGTCATCCTCGTTTCCAAGGCGGATCACTGCCTCAACGATCTGCTCTATCGCTATCGGACCGGCCAACTGGCGCTCGACGTCAAGGCCATCGTGTCCAACCACCCGGACCTGGAACCGCTCGCCAGGTGGCACAACATTCCGTACCACTACCTGCCGGTCACCCCCGAGACCAAGGCGACACAGGAAGCGCAGATTCGAGCGGTGATCGATGACATGGACGCTGACCTGATCGTTCTCGCCCGATACATGCAGGTGCTTTCACCGCAGCTCTGTGACGCCCTGAATGGGCGCGCCATCAATATCCATCACTCGCTTCTCCCCGGCTTCAAAGGCGCCCGGCCCTATCACCAGGCGTATGAAAAAGGGGTAAAGCTGGTCGGCGCCACGGCGCACTATATCAATAACGATCTCGACGAAGGCCCGATCATCGCCCAGGGTGTCGAATCGGTGGATCACGCCTACTTTCCGGAAGATCTGGTCAACAAGGGCCGGGACATCGAGTGTCTTACGCTGGCGCGCGCGATCCAGTACCACACCGAAAGACGCGTTTTCCTCCATGCCCAAAAGACCGTCATTCTCAGCAAGTGACAGCACTCGTCATGGAAGATGACTGAAAGACGATCGGTGCCTCTGAATTCGATACTTCTTGTCCCTGTGCCATAACTCGAATACTGTACACAAATACAGTATTCGAGACGGATCACAGAGTCGCCGCATGGAACTGATCGACAAGCTTTCCATCCTCGCCGATGCCGCCAAGTATGACGCTTCCTGCGCCAGCAGCGGCGCACCCAAGCGCTCGTCACGGGGCAAGGCGGGGCTCGGGTCGTCATCCGGCATGGGGATCTGTCACAGTTTTACCCCGGACGGGCGCTGCGTCTCGCTGCTCAAGGTGCTGCTGACCAACTTCTGCCTGTTCGATTGCCAGTACTGTGTCAATCGACGCTCGAGCAACGTGCCGCGGGCGCGCTTCACGCCGGAAGAAGTCGTCCGATTGACGCTATCGTTCTACCGCCGCAACACCATCAGCGGGCTTTTCCTGAGCTCCGGCATCATTCGCTCCAGCGACTACACCATGGAGCAGCTGATTCGCGTGGCCAGGCTGCTGCGCGAAACGCACCAGTTTCGCGGCTATATCCATCTCAAGGCGATTCCGGAAGCGGATCCCAGACTGCTCGAGGAGGCCGGACGCTACGCCGACCGGCTAAGCGCCAACATCGAGCTGCCGACGCTGACCAGCCTGAAGACGCTGGCCCCGGAAAAAGAGCTCGGCACCATCCACGCCGCGATGGGCCACATTCGCCAGGGAATCGACGCCACCAACGACGACATCGCGCGAGATGCCAGGCACCTGCCGCGCAGCGCCAATCCGAAGCGCATGGCGCCGCGCTACGCGCCTGGCGGCCAGAGCACGCAGATGATCGTCGGCGCGGATGCCACCGACGACCGCACGATCCTCCAGTCCGCCCAGCATCTCTACCGGGATTTCCGTCTCAAGCGCGTCTATTACTCGGCGTTCAGTCCGATTCCCGAACGCCCTGCCGGGCTGCCCCAGGCTGCGCCGCCGCTGCAGCGGGAGCATCGGCTGTATCAGGCCGACTTTCTGATCCGCAGCTACGGCTTTCAGGCCGAGGAGCTGCTGAACGCACCGGGCAATCTGGATCTGGAGATCGATCCCAAACTGGCCTGGGCGCTGGCCCATCGCAATGACTTCCCGGTGGATCTCAACCGAGCCGAACCGGCCATGATCGCCCGCGTTCCCGGCATCGGCTTGCGCAGCGTACAGCGGCTGGTCGACCTGCGACGGTTGCGGCGCATTCGCTATCAGGACCTGGTGGCGCTGCGCTGCCGGCTGGACACCCTGCGGCCTTTCGTGGTGACGCAGGACTACCGCCCCACCGATACCGATCGAGACAGCACCCGGCTGCGTCAGAACCTGACAGCGCCGCAGCCGGCCCAGATGGCGTTGTGGTAGCGCCAAATCGATATCGGAGATAGCACGAAGGAGAGCTCGCCATGCACCGAGTCTCAATGCCTCTGGCGTCATGCGTTGCCTGGGCCAGCGATTTCGATGAATGGCGACAGCAGGCGCGCCAGTTGCTCCAGGCTGGCATCCCGCCGTCCCGCGTGACCTGGCACGATGGCGAGGCGCGCCACGACGACCTGTTCGCTTCACCGGCGGTATCCGAACTACCGCCTGGCCCGGGGGACATCTCGACACCGATAAGCATCGGTCGCGACCAGTTGGCGCTGCTTCGCAACGCTGACCGCTATCGCCCCCGCGGGAGCGAACAGCCACGCTGGCCGTTGCTGTATCGGGTTCTGTGGCGAGTGGTTCAGGGCGATGTGACGGCGATGCATCCCGCCGATGAGGATGGCCGCGTGCTGCACCAGCGCTGGCATGCGATCAAGCGGGAAGCGCATCACATGCACGCCTTCCTGCGGTTTCATCGCTGCGACGACGCGCATGGTGAACGCTATGTCGCCTGGTTCGAGCCCGCGCACGACGTCCTCGACCTAGGCGCGGAGCACTTTGCCGATCGCATGGGCGGCTCGCGCTGGATCATCGCCACGCCGGAAGGTGGCGTCAGCTGGGATGGCACGACCCTCGACTACCGCGTCCCCTGCCCCGGGAACTGGACCCATGAAGCACGGGCGGCCGCCAATCGTTCCAATGCCGACGAAGAACATGCTCTCTGGCGGACCTATTTCGTCAGCACGTTCAACCCGGCGCGCCTCAACCACAAGGTGATGACCCAGCACATGCCACAGCGCTTCTGGCGTCATCTCAGCGAAGGCGACCTGATCCCGGCAATGGAAGCAAAGGCGCGCCACGGCGGCCAGCGCCTGGCGCAGGAGACGAGCGTAGGTCAGCGCCAGGGGAAGACGCTGAGTGTAAAGCTGCCCGCCGACGCCACCCGCCTCCCTGGCCATCAACGAGATGACACGCCAACCGATTGATATGGCGAAATGCCACCTCAATTAGCGCTTTCTTATTCAATCCATTTCTCGAACTTGCCGCATATTGGCGGCGTTTCGCTGGTCGATAGCGACCCGCTGGGCGCTGTTTCCTGTCGCCATCCTGCCATGGGATAGCGGCGGGCCAGCGGTGAGCGTTCGCTCGCCTCGAAACGATGACCGCAGCCATGGAGGCTCGGTCCCACCCTCCGCAACGATGGATGTTACGGCTACGTCATCGCAGGACGCATCGACACGACACTCGTCATGAGATGCCTACATGAATGCCTCCTTCTTGATCGATTACCGCCTGTCCAGCGAATGGAACGGGGGTTTTACGCTCGAAATCTATCTGACCTACCAGGGTTGGGAACCGCTCGATGGCTACCAGCTCGATTTCGGCCTCGATGCCGAGCTGAATACGCTCTGGGGCGCCGACCGCTACGAGACGACGCAAACCGGTTACCGGATCGAGGACGACGGCCAGCTCGTTCCCGGCGAGACGGTACGCATCAAGCTAAAGGCACTGGGCGACGACACGGTGATGCCCCTATCCCCTTCGGTAAACGGCGTGGCCGCCTCGCTGACCGAAGGCGCCCGGCTGCTGACCGAAGCGCTTACGCCGCCCGATCTGCTGGGTGACGACTATTCGTTCGTCGACAACGCCATCACGGTGGATGACGGCATCGACGCCGCCACGCTCAATGCGCTCATCGCCGCCGCGCCGGAAGGCGCCACGATCCATCTCGCGGCCGGGCGCTACCTGTTCGACGAATCGCTTGTCATCGAACGCTCCGATATCACTCTGACGGGCGCCGGTTCGGACGACACCACCCTGGTATTTACCCGGCAGGCGCTGGAAAGCGATACGAAAAATGCCATCCGCATCAGCGGAGACGAGGGCGAAACCGTCGCCAGACTCGCCAGTGATGTTCAGCAGGGCGATCCCCGACTCACCCTGAGCGAAGGACACGGCCTCGCGGTCGGCGACACGATCCGGCTGGCCCAATCGAATGACGTCGCGTTCCTCGACGCCATCGGCGACAGCGAATGGCGGGAGATGGATTCACCGCTGCGCACCAGCATGGCCCAGATCGTGGCGGTCGACGGCAACGAGATCGTGCTGGATCGCGGCGTACATTTCGACCTCGACGCCGGGGTGACGGAAGTCGACAGGATCGAACCGCTGACGGACGTTCGGCTCGAAGGGCTGACCGTGGCATTTACCCTGGGCGAGGCCGACAGCAGCAACTTCAGCAATACGCTGCCGGCGCTATCCCGCTATCACGCGGTGGAGTTCAACGCCACGGTGGGCGCGGCAATGAAGGATGTCGCCGTCGTCGATGGCCCCTCGGTCGCGTTCGAATTCAGCCGCTCGCTGGATCTCGATGTGCAGGAGATCACGGCCAGTGGCAGCTTCAACAAGGGCAGTGACGGCAACGGCTACGCCTACGAGCTGCGGGAGAGCTACGACGGTCAGTTCAGCGGCCTGGAGGATAGCGGCATGCGCCACGGCGTGCTGTTTGCCTCCTGGTACTCCTCGGTCGGCAACGAGATACGCGTCACCTCGACCGACCGCGACATCAACTTCCACGGCGGCCGCGATCACGGCAACAGCGTCCACGTCGAACAGTCGATTCGAGATGCCGGCAACGACAAGATGTCGACGACGGTCTGGATCAACGAAGGCGAGACCTTCGGCGCGCCGACGGACGCGGATGCCAACCTCGTCACCTTCGACTACGTCATCGGTTCGCGCCGCGACGATATCATCCATGCCAGCGACGACGGCGCTTACCTCGATGGCGCGCTGGGCAACGACACTCTAATCGGCGGCAGCGGCGACGACATTCTCGGCGGCGGTGGCGGATGGGGGACCAACCGGCTCGAGGGCGGCGCGGGAGACGACACCGCGCTCTTCACCGGCGAGCTGTCTGACTACGACATCGAGCGTCTCGCCAGCGGCGAATGGTACGTCGCCGGTAACGGAACGCGAGACACGCTCGCCGATATCGAACGCGCCCTGTTCGCCGACGGGCAGCTGCTGGATCTGGCGACCGGCGCGGTCAGCCAGGTCGATGCAAGGGCCGATGTCGCTCCCGAGGCGTACTGGGCCAGCCGGGAGAGCCTCGATATCACGGATACCGCGGATCCCAGCTCTCTTCACGCCTCGTTCGACGTCGTCAGCCGCTGGTCCAGCGGGTACGTCATGGGTGTCACGATCACCAACAACGGCGACGCGGCCGTGGAGGTCGATAATGTTGCGCTGAACCTGGCGAGCGATGTGCATGCGTTCTATGGCGCCAGCCTCGCCTCGCGGCAGGGCGACGACTACTTGGTTGATGTCACCAGTCGTTCGCTCGAAGCCGGCGAGTCCATGCGCTTCTCGTTCAAGGCCTATGCGGATACCAGCGACATCCCGCGGGACATCCTTCTGAATGGAGCGTCGGTCACGATCGACGAGGGATCGCTACCGGATGGCAGCCGTCTCGCCAGCGCGCTCGTCGATGCCGATCGCACCATCACGGCTTCCGGTGACGAAACGCTGACCGGCGGCAGCGGCAACGACACCCTGATCGGCAGTGCCGGAGACAACGTGTTGATGGGCAGCCTGGGCGCCGATCGGCTCGAGGGCGGCGGCGGCCAGGATCGGTTCGTGTGGCAGGCAGCGACGGAGTCGACGCCGCTGTCGATCGATGAGATCGTCGATTTCGGCGACGACGATCTGATCGACCTCTCCTCGCTGGACGCCGACACCACCCAGGCGGGCCGCCAGGCGTTCCAGTGGCTGGGGGCGGAAAGCTTTACCGGCGACGCCGGCCAGCTTCGCTACGCCGACGACCAGTTGCAGGGCGACATCAACGGCGACGGGCTCTCCGACCTGGTCATCGGCGTGCAGAACCTGAACCCGATGGATGGTGGACTCCTGATCCTGAGCTGAGCGTTCATTCTTTTTACTGCCCTTCTGCCCTTCCCGCCTGAAACTCCGGCGCCGCATGCCCCGTTAATGCGGCGCCGGATCTTTTTCACCATACGAAACCAAAGCGCTACATAGCGTATCCCTATCGTGCCCTGGAACTGCGTAGGATGCCGTCGCCAATTGATCCAGATCAACAAAAGGGGAACCACATGATTCGTGTCGATAACGATGTCACTGCCGAGGAACTCGAGCAGATCATCAATGAAGAGGCCAATCGCGACGAAACGGTCAAACTGGAGGCCGGTGAATATCGCTTCGACCATGCCCTGACCATTACCCGTTCCGATGTCTCCCTGGTCGGCGAAGGCAGCGACGATACGCGGCTGACCTTCACCGACGCCGCACTGGAGGACAACGACGACAATGCCATTCTGGTCAGCGGCGAGAAGGCAGACACGATCGGCAAGATCGAATCCGACGTCGACGAAGGCGAGAACGTACTCAAGCTGGACGATGCCGGCGCACTGGCGGCGGGCGACACGATTCGCATCGCGCAGGACAACGATACCGAGTTTCTCGACGAGATCGACGATCATGACTGGCGCGAACTGGACTCGCCGCTGCGAACGAGCATGGCGAAAGTGACCGACGTCGATGGCGACTACGTCACGCTGGACCGCGGCGTTCATTTCGACTTCGATCATCACGAGGCCGAAGTCACCCGGATCGACAGCGCCGATGATGTCTCGCTGCGCGGCTTTTCGGTCGGCTTCGAACTGGGCGAGCCCGATGACGACGAGTTCAGCAACGAACTCGACGACCTCACCGGCTATCACGCCATCGAGTATGCCGACACGACAGACGGCGAGCTCGACGATGTCGCCGTGATCGACGGCCCCTCGACCGCCTTCGAATTCTCGCGCTCGCTGGACATGGATGCCGACTCCCTGACCGCCGAGGGCAGCTTCAACAAGGGGTCCGGCGGCAACGGCTACGCCTTCGAACTGCGCGAGAGCTACGATGGCACCTTCGACGATCTGAGCGACAGCGGCATGCGTCATGGCCTGCTGTTCGCCTCCTGGCACTCCTCGGTGGGCAATGACGTCGAAGTCACCCGAACCGATCGCGACATCAATTTCCACGGCGGCCGCGATCACGACAATCGCGTTCACGTCCAGCATTCGGTCCGCGACCCGGACAACGACAAGATCTCCTCCACGCTATGGGTCAACGAAGGCGAGTCCTTCGGCGCCCCCACCGACATGTCGACCAACGATGTCACCTTCGACGATGTCGTCGGCTCGCGTCGAGACGACATCGTGCGCGGCAGCGACGATGGGGTGACACTCTTCGGCGGTACGGGCAGCGATACGCTCTTCGGCGGTGATGGCGATGACGTTCTCGCGCCCGGCAGCGGCTGGGGGCAAGACTGGCTCGATGGTGGCGATGGCCATGACATCGCCCGGATGGAGGGCAACCGCAACGACTATGCCGTCGACCGGCACGACGATCGGGTGACCGTCGACGGCAACGGCATCGAGGCGACACTGGTGGGCATCCAGGAACTCATCTTCGACGACGGCGGCCTGTCGCTCTAGTCAGACCGCCGGTCATGCCGTCAGGGCGTGTCGATCCTGGCCACGGCGTCACGACTGGCCAGCTCGCGCTCGTCGCCGGTCAGTTCGCGCAGCTGGCCATCGCGCATCTCCAGCAGCCGGTCGGCGTGGGCGAAATAGTGATCGTCGTGGCTGATCGCGAAGACCGTGATGCCGAGTTCGCGAAAACGCGGCATCAGCTCGCGGTAGAAGGCGCGGCGGAACTGCGGATCCTGATCCGCGGCCCACTCGTCCAGCAGCAGGATCTGGCGCTGTTCGACCAGCGCCATCAGCAGCGCCAGACGCTTGCGCTGGCCCTGGGAGAGTTCGGTATCGAGGATTCGGCCATCCTCGAGCTGCAGCTTGCGCGCGAGCTGCAGCGTCTGTAGCCAGTTGTCCAGCAGTGCGGGATCGGCGCTGCCGCCATGCGGTCCCATCAGCCGATCGAACTGATGAAAATCGGTGTAGACCGCGGAAAAGCGCTGCCGGTAGCGATGCCACCCCGCTTCATCAATGGCCTCGTCATCGATACGGATCTCGCCCGAGTGCGGGCGGTAGAGCCCGGTCAGGAGCTTGGCCAGCGTCGACTTGCCGCTGCCGTTGCCGCCGATCAGGTAGACCTGCTCGCCACGCTCCAGGCGCAGATTGATCGGGCCTATTTCGAAACCCACGCGCGCAAAGCCCTCGCGGCCGGTCTTGGCCGGATAGCGATAGGTGATGTCGCGCAGCTCCAGCGACTGCCACTCGCTGTGCGTCTCGACCAGATCGAAATCGGCACGGTACTCGGCCAGCTCCAGCTCGCGCAGCCTGTCGAAGGAGACCTGAGCGGTGATCAGCGTCGGCGTCGCGCCGACGGCCTGGATCAGCGGCGAGCGCAGAAACAGCAGGGTCAGCGAGAACGTCGCCGCCACGGCGGTATTCGACCAGCCCAGACCGTTGGCCAGGAAGAACACCAGGCCGATGGCCCCCAGCATCATGATGTTGGTCCAGTTGCCCGCGCTCAGGTGGTAGGTGTCGGCGCGAATGATGTGATCGCGATAGGTGCGGGCATTGTCACCGTAGACCTCTTCCAGCAGGTGCCGGGCGCGGTCGCGGTTGAGCGCCAGCTCCTTGCGCCCGTGAATGATCGTCTCGTAGTCCTGGTAGAGCCGGCTGTCGGTGGTGCGGGTAATATGAATGTGGTGATAAACCTTCGATACCAGCCACCAGCCGACCAGCATGGTCACGGCAATCCAGATCGCCGTGATCAGCAGCAGCGGCGGCGAGAGCCAGAACAGGTAGGCGACGGAAGCCAGCGTGATGACGACGCCCTGCACCAGTTCCGGCAGCCGGACGAAGGCGATGGTCACGTTGCGGATGTCGCTGGAAAGGCACGACAGCAGATGCGCGCTCCCGAGCTGCTCGAGACGTTCGATGTCGGTATCGAGGATGCGCTTGATCAGGCGGCCGCGTAAGCGGTAGACGAAATGGTGGCCCAGCGTCGTCAGCGCCAGCTGCGACCCCAGCGTGACCGCCAGCAGCAGCGCCACTAGCCCGATGAAAGGCAGCAACGCGGTCATCGCGGTGCCGTCGGTGACGATCAGGTAGTGGTTGATGAAGGCGATGACGCCGATCCCCAGCGCCGCGCTCAGCAGGCTGAGCAGCATGACGCCGATGAACGGCCATCGATAGTGACGAAAGACGACGCGCAGTAGTTCCATTCGGATTCCGTAGCCGGCGATTGGGCTCGCTCACGATCTCGGACATGGCATTCCGCCATGACACTTCCGACAGAAGCGGCAGCCGGAAAAGGCTTGTCAGACCCTTGAGCGAGAAGCACGGCGCCGATAGATGACCAGCTCACCGCAGGCGCGAATGATTCTGATCTTCACCCGTGAAGTCAAGCCGCCGGATGCAGACGACCGGAGGCGGACGACCGGGTCGGCTTCGATTCATTCGTCGTCGGAGAACATCATCTGAATTCGCGAGCGCAGCCAACGCTCGGCAGGGTCGTTGTCGTAGACGCTCTGCCACACCATGCTCAACGGCGACGGCGCACGCTCCAGCGGCATCTCGTCCACCCGCAACCCGCCCTGCGCGGCCAGCACGTCCGCGGCGTAATCCGGCACGGTGGCGACCATGTCGGTATCCCGCAACAGCGATGCCAGACTGTTGAACTGCGGGACGGCCAGCACGATGCGGCGCTTGCGCCCTTTCTCGGCGAGCAGGTCGTCGACATAGCCATTGAGATCGCCATCGAACGACACCAGCGCATGCGGCCGTTCGCAGTAGTCGTCGAGGGTCAACGCCCCGGGGCGGCTGTCCGCCCGCAGTACCTTGGCGCGGCTGTGGCGCAGGATCTTCTGCTTCGCATTGGCCGGCAGCTCCCGCGCATAGCCGGCGGCAACGGTCACTTCGCCGGTATTGAGCAACTGCGGCATCAGATGGAAATCGGCCCGCCGGACCACCAGCACGATGCCCGGCGCTTCGGTGCGCAGCCGCTTGAGCAGCGCCGGCAGCAGGGCGAATTCGATGTCGTCGCTCAGCCCGATTCGAAACACCGCCTCGCTGGTCTCGGGGTCGAAGTCGCTGGTACGACTGAGCACGTTGGAGATGGCATCGAGGGCGGGCTGCAGCTGTTCGTAGATCTGCTCGGCACGAGCGGTCGGCACCATCTGGCGGCCGGTTCTCACCAGCAACGGATCGTTGAAGACATCCCTGAGCCTGGCCAGGGAGGCGCTGGTGGCCGGCTGGCCCAGAAACAGTCGCTCCGCGGCCCGCGAGACGCTGCGCTCCTGCATCAGGGTCTCGAACACGACCAGCAGCTTGAAATCCACCCCGCGCAGGTCACTACGATTCATGCCTCTCCTCCCTTCGACGGCTGGCGGCCCCCGCTCGTTGCTCCCGGAGCCCGCCGACGACCGCCATCGCGGGCTCTGTATCGATCAGCGTTATAACCACTATCGATCCTTGAGCATAGTGTTTGCCTGTCATCGCCGATAGAGTCGGGGCAAGCTCTCGAACCATTGAGGTGCACGATGTCACGTGCGATACAGTTTCAACGTTTCGGCGATGCCGACGTTCTGGAAATCATCGAGCGCGCCGACCCGCACCCCGCAGCCGGGGAACTTCTGATCGAAACCGAGGCGCTCGGTCTCAACTGGTACGACATCCTGTGGCGGCGCAACATGGCGCCCACGGAGGCCAGGCTGCCGGCCGGCACGGGCAGCGAGATGGCCGGCAGAGTCATCGCCGTCGGCCCGGGCGTGACCGCGTTCTCGCCGGGAGACCGCGTCGCCTCGATCCCCGCGTTCGATCCCAACCAGTATACGGCACACGCCGAACGCGTGCTGCTGCCGGCCGAGGCGCTCATCGCCTACCCGGACTGCCTGACCCCGGCCGAAGCCAGCGTTCACTACGTTCCGTCGCTGATCAGCTGGCTGGGATTTTGCGAGGTCGCCGATCTCAAACCCGGCGAAACGGTGCTGATCACTGGCGCCTGTCATATCGGCGGCCCCTACGCCGTCCAGATCGCCCATGCGCTGGGCGCCCGGGTCATCACAGCGACACCGCACGAGTCGGCGATCGACTATCTCAAGTCTCTGGGCGCCGACGCGGTGATTCACACGGAAACCCAGGATCTCGTTACCCGGATCAACAAGCTGACCGATCACCATGGCGTCGATGTGGTGCTGGATGCGTTGGGCGGCCCCCAGATGAACCTGCTGGGCGACGTCATGGCACCCCGCGGGCGCCTGGTGCTCTACGGCTTGTTGGGAGGCAACCAGACCACGTTCCCGGCTCAGGCCGCCTTCCGCAAGAACATCCAGTTCCATGTGCACTGCCTCTCCAACTTCAGCGGCAAGCCGGAGCTGGGCATCCCCCAGAACCGGGAAGCACTGGATCGAGCCATTGCCGAGGTCGAGCGGATGACCCGGGCCGGCAAGATCAAGCCGCAGATCGACTACCGCTTCTCGTTCGAGGAGATGGTCGAGGCACATCGCTATCTGGAAACCTGCGCCAACCACCATGGACGCATCGTGGTCGAAATGGCCTGATCGGCAGGGGCACGTGGCGGTGATCGGCAAACGCGCATTGCCAGCCACCCGATGGATTGACGACAATACGGGCTTCCATTTTTGTCGCTCTCTCTCACCGCCCTCAGTCAGGCTAAAGGGCTTTAGGATATTCGATGCTTGCTCAACTGTTCGCGGTCATGGCACCAGTCCTGGTTGGAGCGAGCATCGGGTTCGGCTGGATTCGCCTGGGGTTGAGCTATCCCACCGAGTTCGTCACCAAGCTGGTATTCAACATCGGTACGCCGGCACTGGTCCTGGCCTCCCTCGCCAATGCCGAGGTCGACCCTCACACCTTCGGGCGCACCCTCGCCACGACTTTCGTGGTGCTCGCCGGCATGGCGGTAGCGAGTTTCGGTGTCGCCAGGCTGCTGGGCAAACCCTGGCAGGTGATCATCTCACCGATGATGTATCCCAATGCCGGCAACATGGGTTTGCCGGTTTCGCTTTACGCCTTCGGCAAGGAAGGATTCACCTTCGCCATGACGGCCTGGGTCGCCAATGCGCTGATCCAGTTCACCGTCGGCATGATGATGGCGACGCGCGGCAACCCCTGGAAGATGCTGGTCCGCAATCCCACGCTGTACAGCATCGCCATCTCGCTGGTGCTGCTGCTGTCCGGCGTCCATCTGCCGGCGTGGCTCGGCAATACCGTCCACCTTCTTTCCGGCCTGACCATCCCGCTGATGCTGATCACCCTGGGCGTCTCGCTGGCCAGCATCCAGGCCCGCAGCTTGTCTTCGGGATTTCTGTTCACGCTGTGCCGCGTGCCCATCGCGCTGGCCCTCTCGTTCGGCATCGCGGCGTGGTTCGGCCTGCCGCCAGTGGCCGCCAGCGCCGTGGCGCTCCAGATGAGCATGCCGGTCGCCGTCTACAACTACCTGTTCGCGCAACGTTCCCGTCGCGAACCGGAGTACGTCGCCAGTCTGGTTTTCTGCTCCACCGTGCTGGCCTTCGTGTACCTGCCGCTGGAACTGGCCTTCATGCTGTAGCGCCTCCCTGGCTTGCAAAAGCACAGTGAGCAACTACATTACAAAGTGTAATCTTTTAAAAATTAATGGATTACAGAGAGTTGCATGCATAGATAGTCACGTGCATAGATAGCTGCATGCACAGAAAGCTGCACGCCCAAGAAGCCGCAAGGCAAGGAGACACAGATGCAAAACCTGTCATGGAAGCAGACACTCGGCGTGGCCACGCTGGCAGCCGGCAGCGTGATGATGTCCCAGGCCGCCCTGGCGCAGGACAATACGGGCCCGCAAGGCCTCTATTCCGCCGATGAACTGATGGATGCAGACGTCTTCCTGTCCAGCCAACCGAATGAAGACATTGGCGACGTCGACGACATCCTGCTGGGCGAAGACATGAGCATCCAGGCCCTGGTCGTCGAAGCCGGTGGCGTACTCGACATGGGCGACAAGGACTTCGTGGTCCAGAAAGGCGACTTCACGGTCGAAACCAACAACGACGATAACCTCGACAACATCGAGTATCGCGTCGTTCTCGACATGGACGAAAGCGCGCTGAAGCAGCAGCCCGAATACGATAACGACTGGTGGCAACAGGCCAAGACGCAGGCCGCCAACGCCTGGGAAAACACCAAGCAGGGGGCTTCCAGTGCCTGGGAAGACACCAAGGCTGCCACCTCCGACCTTCTTGACGACGCCAGCGACGCGATCGACAACAACTGATCGCATCACGCTCTCTTGGAGCGTCGAACCGCTAGATGACTAGCACAAAAAAACCGCCGACTCGATGTCGGCGGTTTTTTCATGTGCGGGCCTGACAGGCCGCTGCACCCTGATACGATTACTGCTGCGGCTGCTGGACCATGCCCTTGACGCGCTGCATCAGCTGCGGATCCTGCTGGATGGCCTGGCCGATGGAGTTGAACTGCTCGACACTCATGCCGCTGTCCTGAACCGCCTGCACCATTTCGTCATTGGCCTGCTGACGAATCTCCTGTTGCTCGCTTTCGTCGGAGGCGTTCTGCAGCTGCTCGGTGTAATCCTGAGAGATCATCGCGATGTTCTGAGAGGCATCGGCGAACTGCTGCAACTGATCATCGGAAAAGTTCTGGGCAGGTGCCTGTGTCTGCGAACCGCTGCCGGCTGCGTTCTGGTCCTGCGCCATGGCTGGTACGCTGGCGAGACCGGTCGTCATCATTGCTGCCGCGAGAAATGCAGTGATCCTTTGCATGAATACCTCCAAGTACGATTTTATGCATGTGCTGTCATGGGATGCCACTCATGGCGGAGAGTTCCCCGCGGAAGTGTTTCTCGAGGAAATTTAATGTTTCCTTAAGAAACTTGAGCGCTATCTCCCAATCAGTCCGCCACTCATGGTAACCATTCGACGATAGCCTGAACACCGTCGCGGACCTTGCTCAGCGCCGGTAACGCCATGGGATCGTCATGGCGCTGCGGCTGCTGCGCCAGCAGCGTCTCGCCATCGAAGTCCACATAGGCCAGACGCACCGTGAGCTGGGCGGGATCGCAACCGAAGGCACTGCCCGGCAGCAACGCCACGCCGGTCTCAGCCAGCAGCCGTGCGGTCAGCTCGGCACTGGTGGTGATGCCCCGCCGAGCCAGCCCCTCGCGATGCGCCTCGAAATCGGGGAACAGGTAGAAGCCGCCATCGGGAAGATGAGTGCGAATGCCCGCTGCCTGCAGCCGAGTCGCACACCAGTGGCCGATCAGGCCCAGCCAGGCCCGCTGGCGATCGAGATATGCGGTCAATTCGGGCGTGACCCGATAGGCGACACAGGCAGCCTCCTGAACCGGGCTCGCAACGCTCGACCAAGTCTCCGAGGCGATGCCTAGCAGGCGCGAGACAATCTCGTTTCCCAGCGCTTCGGGCACGTGCATCACCCCCAGCCGCCACCCGCCCGCGCCACACCACTTCGACAGGCCGCTGGTGGTCACCGTGCCCTCGGGGTAGTCGAGCGCGAAGGCGCGATGAGATCCATCATGATCCAGTGGCCCGTAGATCTCGTCGGCCAGCACGATCACGCCATGGTGGCGTGCCACCTCGGCCAGCGCCTGCTGGCTGTCGGCCTCGGGCGATAACCCGGTGGGATTGCCGGGTGCATTGAGTATCAGCAATCGCGGGCGGCTGCCGCCTTCACGGCAATGCGCCTCGAGCTGTTCGGGCGTGATCTGCCAGCGCGTCTCGAAACTCGCTGCCAGCTTGACCGCGGTCTGCCCCGCCAGACGCGCCTGCGGCGCATAGGAGACCCAAGCCGGCGCGGGGATCAGGATTTCCGCCATCGGTAGCGCCTTGATCAAGGCGAACAGCAGCAACTTGCTGCCGGGGCCGATCAACACGCGCGAGGCCGACCACGACGTGCCGTCGATCTCGCGGTGGAAAGCCGCGACCTGCTTGCGCAGCGCCGGCAACCCCTGCACGGGAAGATACGCCTTCTGATCGGCGTGACGGGCCAGAGCCTCCACCGCAGGTGGATAGACCGGAAATGGCGATTGGCCGAAGCCGAACTTGATGACGCGCTCGCCTCGGGATTCCAGCAGTCGCGACTGTTCGTTGATCAACAAGGTATCGGATGCCGGCGTGGCGTTGAGGTCGTCGGCGTAGGCACGATTCAATAGGGCGGCAGCAAGCCCCTGACAAGCGGTCATGGCGGCGGGTTTCCTGGTTTGCATGAGTATCGGTTTGCATGAGCATCACGGCAGATCGGTCATTCGATCTGCCAACGGGCGATCAAGGCTTCACGACGGCGGATCGACGCCACGGCGTCGCCGCCCATCTCGTGGGCCATGTGGGACAACAGCATTTCGATCACCACGAACAGGCTGCTCATGGGATTGAAGAAGAAAGGGCCTTCGGAAGACGCGAGCAGCGTCAGCTCGGTCATCGTGGCCAGCCGAGCGGAGCCGTGATTGGTCAGGGCGAGCAGTTGCGCCCCCTGTTCCAGCGCCTGCCGGCAGTAATCGACGCTGATCCGGGTCTCCGGCCGATAGCTGATGCCCACCACCAGATCGCCCTCCCCCAGCTCTCGTACCGCCTCGAGATTGAGGCCGCCCAGCGAGTCGATCAGGCGTACGTCACTGCGCAGGTAGCCCAGGTAATAAGAGAGATAATGCGCCCCCGCGAAGCAGGCGCGCTGACCTACCACATGCACGCGACGCGCATCGATCAGCGCCCGGGCGGCCTGCTCCAGCCTCGCCTCGTCGAGCCCTTCGGCCGTTCGCGAGAGGTTGCCCATCTCCTCCTGCCACAACGTCTGCCGCTGAACCGGGTGGTCACCCTCGCTCGGCACCTGACCGAGATCGAGCAAACGTTCGGCGCGGGTCGAATAGAACGCCCCGTTGGCGGCATCGGCGCGAAACAGCGCCTGGAAGGCCTTGAACCCGGTCAACTCCAGCGCGTGTGCCAGGCGAGTCAGACTGGAGGCATTGACGCCATGCTGCCGGGCCAGTGCCGAAATGCTCAGCGTCGCTGCCAGTTCCGGGGCTGCGAGCAGCTGTTCCAGCAGCTTGAGGCCACCCGGAGTCAATCTGGGCGCCCGGGATTCTCCTCGGCGCGCGGCGATCGAGAGTGCCTGCAGGGCAGCCATCGATGTCGGGGGCGTGTCGAAACCATCGTGATCGGCCATGACCAGTCCCTCTTTTCAGTTTTGTGAGGTTATACCTTCGCCCAGATATCAGCAAATATATTTTTAAAACAGGAAATATATTTGCGAACCTGGATTACGATTCAACGCTATAACGATTCCGATGCAACGCGATGACTCAACCCGCTGCCTTGAACCCCTCTGCCTTACACGGGTCACAGGTTATAGAGTACGCGTAAACGACACGCCTGGAGACGCTCATGAAACGATGGTTGATGGCCGGTGCGCTGATGGCAGGCGCCTTTCTTGCGACGAATGCCGTGTTCGCGGCGGACGACGCCGCCCGCCCGGACGGCGGAAAGAACCCAGCCAACCCGCTGATCACCGACAAATGGAACTTTCGACCGTTGGTCGTGGTGACACCGGACGCGGGGCAGCCGGCTTACCGCCACTTGCGGCAACAGCTCGAAGAGACACGGGAAGCGTTCGCCGACCGTGACATGCTGCTTTATACGGTCGAAGGAGACAGCGGCACGCGCCACGGTCAGCCGATGACGCCCTATGAAACCCGAGCGCTGCTGGAGGCACTGGGTGTCAGCCCCGATCAGGGCGTGACGACGATTCTGGTCGGCAAGGATGGCGGCAAGAAGGTCCAGCTTCGAGGCGACGTCGACCTGGAGGAGATCTACGCCACCATCGACCGGATGCCGATGCGCCAGGCCGCCGAAAAGTGATCGGCCACCCGGCGCATGGATGAGCGTTTGCAGCTAGCGCCAGAGCGCGAGCTGGCGCAGATAGCGTGTGCGTGCCTGATGCGGGGTGACCGGGGAAAGCCTGATCGTCGTGCCCGGGGCGCACTGCCCCAGCCGCGCGCAGGCGATGGGCGACAACGCACCGAGACGTGGATAGCCGCCGATGGTCTGGCGATCGTTCAACAGAATGATCGGCTGCCCGTCCGGCGGAACCTGAACGGCGCCGAGCGGAATGCCCTCCGACACCATCCCGCCCGACTGGCAGCGCAGCACCGGGCCGGTCAGCCGCACGCCCATGCGGTCGGCGCGGCTATCCACCTGCCAAGGCCGATTGAAGGCGGCAAACAGGCTGGCGCCGTCGAAGTGGGCGATCTGCGCGCCGGTGACCAGCTCAAGCACGGTATCGTCCGCCGGCATGGGCGGTAGGGAGGACGGCAGCTCCCGCGCCTGCTCGTCTCCCTGCGGCGCCGGCGAAGCCGCCATTAGACGGTCCCCCACCCGGAGCGCACCGCCCCGGCCGTCGAGACCGCCCAGCTGTTCCCGAGCGACCGTCGACAGACTGCCCATGAAGGGCGCCGCTTCGAGCCCGCCAGGCAGTGCCAGATAGGCGCGTAGCCCGGCCCTCGGCTGATCGAACGCGAGAACCTGACCCCGTTCGAGCGTGAAGCTGCCGTTGGCCGCCAGCGGCTCGCCGTCCCGCGTCGCGCCGAGATCGGCACCCGCAATGGCCAGCCGCAGCGTTCTTTCCGCCTTGAGCGCGAGACCACCGATGGCGATCTCGATACCGGCGGCGTCCGGCGCGTTGCCCAGCAGCCAGTTGGCCCATCCCAACGAAATCCAGTCCAGCGCCCCACCCTGGGTCACGCCAAGATGGCGACAACCGAACCGCCCCGCGTCCTGCACCAGGGCCAGCGGCCCCGTACGTTCGACGACGAGTGCCCCCGGCATGGGGTGCGTCGGTTTTTGCGTCCCGCTTTGTGCAGTAGCTGTCGTAACGTGTTGCGTGGTCGTCCGCGTTGCCATCAGCGCTCCTCCAGCGGCGTGGTATCGCCGCCCTGTTCGATAAAGGCTTCGCGACTGATCGGCTCGAAGCGCACTCGGTCACCGGGCCGAAAGAGACTGATCTCGTCTCGATCGCGGTCGAACAGCTTGACGGCGGTACGGCCGAGAATGTTCCACCCGCCCGGCGAACGCATGGAGTAGATGGCAGTCTGGCGCTCGGCAATCCCCACGCTGCCTGCGGCCACTTTCTGGCGCGGCGTCTTCAACCGCGGCGTGGCCAGCGCTTCCTCGATCATGCCCATGAATGCATAGCCGGGAGAGAATCCCAGCGCGAAGGCGCAGTAGTCACGGCTGGTATGGCGTCGCACGATCTCGTCGCTATCGACACCAAGACGCTCGGCGATCCTGGCAAGCTCGGGACCGACGCTATCGTCGTACCATACCGGGATGCGGTGCTCGCGCCCGGCTGCGGTCGAGGCCGGCTTCAGGCCGTGCAGGGCCTGCTGGATCAGCCTTCTGGCCTCGAGCTGGGACAGCTGCTCGATGTCGTAATGCACCAGCAGCGTGGTGTAGGACGGCACCAGATCGATCAGCGCCTCGCCGAGACGTTCGCGCAAGGCATTGTCGGCGGCCAGGATCCACGGCATGTGCGCCTCGTCGATGGCATCGAACAGCCTGACGATCAGCGCATCCATGCCCACCGTTTCGAGCCGAGGGGAAAGCGACTGGCTCATGCATCTTCCAACTGCTGAAAGGCTTCGCGAATGGCCTTGACCGCCGCAACGGATTCGGCGTTGTCGCCATGAACGCAGAGCGTGTCCGCGGCCAGACGCAGCTCGCTGCCGTCGCTGGCGATCAATGGCTCTCCTTTGGCCAGGGCCACCGCCTGATCGACGATGGCGCCACGATCGTGATGCACGGCTCCCGGCAGGCGTCGCGATACCAGATGCCCGTTGGCGTCGTAGGCACGGTCAGCGAAAGTCTCGAACCACAGCGTCACGCCCATTTCCGCCGCGAGTGCGCGCACCGGCTCGGGATTGGCGGTCGACATCACCAGCAGCGGCAGCTCGCGGTCGTAACGGACGACGGCCTGCATCGCCGCACGCAGCAGATCCAGGTCCGCAGCCATGTCGTTGTAGAGCGCGCCGTGCGGCTTGACGTAACTGACCCGGGTGCCTTCGGCGCGACAGAAGGCTTCCAGCGCTCCGATCTGGTAGAGCATCAGGTTCTCGACTTCCTGCGCCGAGCAGGCCATCGAACGGCGGCCGAATCCCACCAGATCGGGGTAGCCCGGATGCGCGCCGATCCTCACGTCATTGGCCACCGCCATCGCCACGGTCCTGCGCATCACATCGGGATCGGAGGCATGAAAACCGCAGGCGATATTGGCGCAGTCGACGAAGGGCATCGCCTGGTCGTCGAGACCCAGTGCCCAGTTGCCGAAACTTTCACCCATGTCGCAGTTGAGCAGGGGCACGCGCATCGCTTCACCTCGTGTCGTTGTTGTCAGAGCGTATCGTCGATTCAGAGCGTATCGTCGATATAGGCACGCTGCCGGCGGGCAGCCTCATCGCACTTTAAGAAACCGCTGGCGAAAGGGTCCAATCGTTTTTCGCGATGCGCAGTATCGGCGCAATCTTTCATTCCGCCCGTGTGGCGCGTGCCGGCGCCCCCTGAAGAGTTGACGTCGACGCCGTCGCGCCGAAAAATCAGCCCTCCTCGAATGCACCGCACGGGAAGTCACAGGGCCCGAATCTACCGAGAGAATCTGCCATGTTCGATTTCAAGGAGCTCGAAGCCTTCGTCTGGGTCGTCAGGCTGGGCTCGTTTCGCAAGGTGGCAGCGCGCCTGCATCTAACCCAGCCCTCGATCTCCGATCGCATCACTCGTCTGGAAACCGCGGTCGGCGAGTCGTTGCTCGATCGCGGCGCGCGCCCGGTACAGCCGACACTGCGCGGCCGGGAGTTCTACGTCCACGCCGAACGCCTGCTGAACAACCGCGAAGAGGCGCTGCAGCTGTTCCAAAATCAGGAGGATTTCTCCGGCACGCTGCGGCTAGGCGTGATCGAGACCATCGCCCACAGCTGGTTCAGCACGTTCCTGACCCAACTGGCCGAGCGGCATCCACAGCTGACCATCGAGCTGACCGTCGATATTTCGCCGTTTCTTCATCAGCGTCTGGCGGACAACGACCTCGACATGATCTTCGCCATGGATGGCGTCGCGCCGGGGCTATCGGTGACGCAACTGCCGCTGACCACCTACGAAATGGGGCTGTTCGTGGCGCCGCAGCACGCCGAGCGCCTGCACCATGGCGGCACACGCGCCATGTCCCGCCTCCCGTTCGTCTCGTTCAGCAAGCTGGCCCGCCCTTACAGCGAGCTCGTGACCTACCTGGCCGAGCTGGGCATCGACGACCCCAAGATCCACTGCGCCTCGACGCTGATGACCATCGCCCGCATGAGCATCGATGGCGTCGGCATCGGTTCGCTGCCCGTCTCCACCGTGTCGGATGCCTGCCAGCGCGGCGAACTTTTGCGGTTGGAGCTACCCGTGCCGTTGCCCGCGATGGTCTACAACGCGATCTGGCGCACCAGCAGCTATCCGAGCTTCTGCCGTGGTGTCACCCAGCTCGCTCAGGACTGTGCCGCCCGCTACGCTCGCGACCATGCCGATGACGAGCCCCAGGGCAAAGTGAAAGTCTGGCCTGATAGTTAGAATAAGAATTAACGATTTGACGCCATCGCCGGCCAACTTGAAGAATGCAGATGTTCAATGTCTTGCACCTTTTGAATACCAACCTCTATCAATAACAACTCGAGGCCTGTCGATGCGCACACCCACTCTCTCTCTGTTGACGATTGCCATGGCCGGTTCACTGGCCACTGCGACGCCGGCTCTCGCCGCCCAGTGGAATCTCGCCTCTCCTTACGGAGACGCCAGCTTCCACACCCAGAACACCAAGCAGTTCGCCGAGGACGTCACCGAAGCGACCGACGGCGAGTTGACCATTACGGTCCATAGCGGCGGATCGCTGATCAGCCATGCCGAGATCAAGCCCTCCGTGCGCCGCGGCACCGTCCAGGCAGGCGAGATTTTCCTCTCCACGCTTTCCAACGAGTCGCCGATCTACGAAGTCGACACCCTTCCCGGCCTGGCCGGCAGCTACGCCGACGCCTACGACCTATGGCAGGCCTCCAAGCCGATCATCACCGAGCTCTTCGCCAAGGAAGGATTGATGCCGCTGTACGCCGTGCCGTGGCCGGCACAGGGTATCTATACCGACTTCGAGCTGACCGATGCCGCCCAGTTCGAGGGCCTGCGAGTTCGCGCGCCGAACATCAATACACAGCGTTTCGTCGAGAACCTGGGCGGCATCCCGACCCAGACCGAGGAAGCCGACATTCCCACCGCGTTCAGCACCGGCCGTGTCGATGCGATGATCACTTCCGTCTCGACCGGCAAATCGATGTCCGCGTGGGATTACGTGTCCCACTACAGCGATGCCAATCTGTGGCTGCCGAAGAACATCATCTTCGTCAACAAGCGCGCGTTCGACCGCCTCGATGACGCCACGCAGAAGGCCGTTCTCGATGCCGCTGCCAAGGCAGAGCAGCGCGGCTGGCAGTTGAGCAAGGAAGACAGCGCGCAGAGCGCCGAGACGCTCGAGTCCCGCGGCGTTACCGTGAGTGAGCCCAATACCGAGCTCAAGCAGCAGTTGCAGGCTGCCGGCCAGCAGCTGTTCGAGGACTGGCAGTCGCGTGCCGGCGACCAGGCCAAGCAACTGGTCGAGCGCTATCGCGAGCGCCAGGCCCAGCAGGGCCAGTAACGCCGGCTCTTTGCGCCTTTTCAGGTTCATCAGGCCCATCGATGATGGGCCTTACTGACTACTCGCAACCCGTGAGCTTCCGTGATGACGTTCAAACTCGACCCGCTCTACCGGCTGGGCGCCTGGGGCGCTGCAGCGTGCATGCTGGCGATCTGCGGCATGGTCACGTTTCAGGTGCTGCTGCGCTGTCTCGACGCGTTCCTGGTACTGGTCGGCGCCAGCCGCCTCGGCTACGAGATCAGCGGTGTATCGGAAATCGCCTCCTATCTTCTGGTCGGCGCCACCTTCCTGAGTCTTGCCTACACCTTCACCCATTACGCCCACATTCGCGTCACGCTGGTCATCGACCGGCTGCCGGCGGCAGCCAGAGCCTGGTGCGAAGTGGCATGCCTGACGATCGCGCTGGCGCTCGGCGCGCTACTCGGTTGGGAGGTGATCGGCCTGGTTCAGGAGAGCCTCGATTACGGTGACGTCTCCTCAGGGCTGATGGCGATCCCGCTATGGATACCCCAGACCGTCCTGGTGATCGGCCTGGCCCTGCTCTGCCTGGCACTGCTGGAAGCCCTGCTGACCACACTTCGACAAGCGGTGACGGCGCCCTCGCGCTATGTGGCCCCCGGCGACAACGACGACTTCGGTGGTGAATGACCCCGCCGCTCGCTAACAACGTCTTTAACGAGACAACTTGAACCGAGGTACCGACTCGTGCTCACGCTCAGTCTTGCAACGCTTTTCACTCTGGCGATTCTGCTCGGCGGCGGCGTGTGGATCGCCTTCGCCCTGCTCGGCACCGGCTGGATCGCGCTGACCGGCTTCTCGAGCTTCGAGGTCGGCCCCATTCTCGCCTCCGACTTCTGGGGTGCCAGCTACGGCTGGGATCTGACCGCCCTGCCGATGTTCGTGTGGATGGGCGAGATCCTGTTCCGCTCCGGGCTTGCCGACAACATGTTCCGTGCCCTGTCTCCCTGGCTCAACCGCCTTCCCGGGCGGCTGTTGCACTCCAATATCATCGGCAGCGGCCTGTTCGCCGCCGTCTGCGGCTCCTCCGCGGCCACCTGCGCCACCGTCGGCAAGATGACGCTGCCGGAACTCGAACGCCGCGGCTACAGCGAGACGCAGGCGATCGGCACGCTGGCCAGTGCCTCCACGCTGGGTCTGTTGATCCCGCCCTCGATCATGATGATCGTCTACGGCGTGGTCACCGAGCAGTCGATTTCGCGCCTGTTCATGGCGGGTATCGGCCCCGGCCTCCTGCTGCTGGCGCTGTTCATGATCTATCTGGTGATCTGGTCGCTGACCGCCGGCAAGCATGGCGGCGCGGGTCATGCGGAAGCCCCGATGCCCTTTCTCGACAAGGTCAGAAACAGCTGGCGCCTGATCCCGCTGCTGGTGCTGATTGGCGGCATTCTCGGCAGTATCTATGGCGGCGTCGCCTCTCCCACCGAAGCCGCCGCCGTGGGCGTGGTGCTATCGATGCTGATCGCGCGCTGGAACGGCCATTTCGACAAGTCGATCTTTTTGGAATCAATGTTTGCCGGGCTGCGCACGTCATGCATGATCGCGTTCATCATCGCTGGCGCCTCGTTCCTGTCGTCGGCCATGAGCTTCACCCAGCTGCCGACCCAGCTTGCCAGCACCATTGCCGCGATGGGGCTGTCGCCCAACGTGCTGCTGGTGATGCTGACTCTGTTCCTGCTGGTGCTGGGCTGCTTCCTCGACGGGATCTCGCTGATTCTGCTGGTGACCTCGATCATCATGCCGCTGGTCAGCGCCGCCGGCATCGATCCGATTTGGTTCGGCATCTACCTGGTGATCGTGGTCGAGATCTCCCAGATCACGCCACCGGTCGGCTTCAACCTGTTCGTGATCCAGGGGCTCACCGGCAAGAACATCTTCACCATCGCCAAGGCGACGCTACCGTTCTTCCTGCTGATGCTGTTCGCCATCGTGCTGATGCGGGCGTTCCCGGAGATCGTGTTGTATCTGCCGCAGGCAATGACCGGCTGAAGCCGCGAGCCGCGAGCCGCGAGCCGCGAGCCGCGAGCCGCGAGCCGCGAGCCGCGAAAATCAGCATGTGCTTGTAGCGAAGAAAAATGCCAGCGACGTCAGCCGCTGGCATTTTTCGTAGCCCGTAGCTGCTTTCTACAGCGCCCCGAAACCGGCGCTCGCTCGAGGCTCTCCTCTACTCAACGAAATCCTCGACGGTGTGTCGATACCCCAGCATCAGCGCATCGGCGACGTGCCGGAACGGGCTGATATCGACGTCCGAGCGGCCCTCCGCAATCAGCGCGGCAAAGCGTTCATAGAGCCCGGCGTACTCCGCATCCGGGCCTTCTTCCAGCAGTTCTCCATCGATCAGCAATCGTCTGCCGCCCGCTTCCAGCGTCAATCGACCGGCGTCGGTATCGACGTGGATCTCCCAGGTCGGCGGGGTGCCCTGCTGGCGAAAATCGAACTCGGCGTGGATCGGCACGTTTTCGCCGTCGACGAAATCCAGCGAGGCGGCAATCGGCGTCTGGCAGTTGCCGGGCACCTGCAACTGGGCGTCGACCAGGTGAAACGGGCGCGGCAGGATCGCGGTGGCGATCGACAGCGCGTTGATGCCAGGATCGAACACGCCCATGCCGCCTGGCTGCCAGATCCACGCCTGCCCCGGGTGCCAGACGCGCACGTCTTCCTTCCACTCGATATCGACACGGTGAATCCGACGCTCTGACAGCCAGCGCTTCGCTCCCGCCACGCCGTGGGCATGGCGGGAGTGCCAAGACGCGAACAGCGTCACGCCATGGCGCTCCGCGTCCTCGCGCAGTATCTCGATTTCAGCCAGCGTCGCGGCGGGCGGCTTCTCCAGCATCACATGCTTGCCGTGGGCCATCGCCAGGCGCGCCTGGGCGGTACGTACACCGGCAGGCGTGCAGAGCGAAACCGCGTCGATCTCCGGGCCCTGGTCGAGCAGCGCCTCGAGACTTTCGAAATTCGCCACGTCGGCAACGGAGGCGTTGCGGCTGGCAACAGCGGTCAACTGATAGCCGGCATCGTTATCGATGGCCGGATGATGCTGATCGCGGGCAATCTTGCCGTAGCCCACGATCGCGAGACGAAGAGTGTCCAGCATGACGAATCCTTGGAGTCAGAAGCTGCCTGGCAATGACAGACAGCCCTGAAGTGAAAAACAGCCTCAGCGGTGCTCGCTCAACGCAGCAGATAGACGATGACAGCGGTGAGCACCGAGACGATGGCGATGCCGATCATGACATCGCGGGGAACCCGCTCCAATCCCTCCTTGGCGATGACAGCGATCCGCGCATCCTTCTCGGCGGGACGATCATGGCGACCCAGACGCGTCATCCAGAACCAGGTGAACAGCGCCGTCGCCGCGAACAGGATACCGCCGATGATGGTGAAGTGGATCGGCAGCACGCCGGTTTCCACCAGCACGAACAGCACCGCGCTCAGCGCGTGCCCGCTGGCCAGACCGCGCAACGCCGCCGACGAGCCCAGCGGCTTGACCCACAGCCCCATCAGGAAGGTCGCCACCAGCGGCGAGGCGACGAAGGCGAACACCTGCTGCAGATAGGCCCAGAGACCGGAAAAGTACTGGATCATCGGCCCCCAGAGCGCGGCGACGGCGGCAAGGATGAAGGTGCAGACACGCCCCCACTTGGCCAGTTGGGCATCGGTCAGATTCGGTCTAGCCGGCTTGATGAAATCGAGCGTCAGCAACGTCGCCGAGGAGTTGAGCGTCGAGGAGAGCGTCGACATCAGCGCCGCGATCAGCCCCGCCAGGATCAGGCCCGTCAGCCCGGTGGGCGTGAACTCCTGAACCATCCTCGGATAGACCTGATCGGGATGCTCGAGCCCCGGCAGCAGCGGCACCACCATGGCGCCGGGAATGGTCATGATGAAGATGGGCAGCAGTTTCAAGGCCGCTGCGAACACGGAAGCGCGCCCTGCCGCCTGGATATTGCGCGCCCCGAGCAGACGCTGTACCACGTACTGGTTCATGGACCAGTAGTAGAAGCCGACGATCGGCACCCCGGTGAGCAGCCCCAGCCACGGCACGCTGGGATCGTCCAGCGGGCGGATCAGCGATAGCTTCTCCGGACTCACCGCCTCCTTGACGTTCGCCCAGCTGTGGTCGAAATGACCGAAGATGATCCAGGTCATCGCCGCCGAACCGCCGATCAGCACACACGCTTGCATGACGTCGGTGTAGACCACCGCACGCAGCCCGCCGAAGGCCGTATAGATGCTGGTGAACAGCGCCAGCAGCGCACAGACTTCCCAGAGGTTGGTGCCGGGAATGAAGGTGGTGACGATCAACCCGCCAGCGTAGAGAGTGCCGGCGGTATCGAGGATGATCGACAAAAACAGCGTGATGACCGAAAGATACTTGCGCAGCCGCGAGTCGAAGCGCCGCTCCATCAGCTCTGGCATGGTGGTGACCCTGGCCCGCATCAGCACCGGCAGCACGAAGATCGCCGTGAACATCAGCACGACGCCCGCCATCCACTCGTAGTTGGCCGCCGAGATGCCGTGCTGATAGGCCGCGCCGGGCAAGCCGATCAGCGTATCCGAGGAGATATTGGAGGCAAACAGTGAAAAGCCGATCGCCATCGGGCCCAGGGTCCGCCCGGCCAGGAACAGCTCTTCCGGGGTGGTCTTCCCTCGGGCGGTCTTGTAACCGATGAAGGTGACGATCAGAAAATAGGCCGCGATGACCGCAAAATCCCAGAATTGAAGATCTTCCATGTGTCCGTTCGCTTTCTATGGTTGTTAATGGCAAGCGATGGAGACGAAACGGCATGGATGGCCGTCCATCTTGGCACCCCCCGTTCGGGCGGGCATGAGATGAAGGTTAGTCAGCAAACAGACAAAATTCCATTTCCCGCCCGCGAGTTGCCGATAGCAGAGAGGCCTGGCGACTGATGCCGCCAGGCCTCGAGAAGCGTCAAGCCGCACTTTCGGCAGCCAAGCCGCCGTCCGTTGCCTGCATGCCAACAGGACTGAAGTCGAGTGCTCTAATGGTTCACCAGCGCCGCCTCCAGCACTTTCGCCACGTGCAGCGCTTCCCGTCCGGCGCCATCGAGAATCTGGTGTCGGCAACTGGTGCCGTCCGCCACGATCCAGGCGTCCTCCCCGGCCTCGCGAACCGCCGGCAGCAGCGAAAGCTCCGCCATCTGCCGCGACGCTTCGATATGCTCCGCCTCGTAACCGAAGCTACCGGCCATGCCGCAGCAGGAGGAGACGATCGCCTCGACCTCGAGGTCGGGAATCCAGTTCAGCACCGTCATGACCGGCGTGAAGGCATCGAAGGCTTTCTGATGACAGTGACCGTGGACCTTGGCCCGGCTGACCGCCAGCGGCTTGAGCTCAAGCGCCAGCCGCCCGGCCTGCTTCTCCGTCACCAGGAACTCCTCGAACAGCATGGCGGCATCTGCCAGTCGACGAGCTTCGTCGCCAAAGCCCTCGTCATCAAAACCATAGTGCAGGAACTCATCGCGCAGCGTGAGCAGACACGAGGGCTCCAGCCCGACGATCTTTACGCCCCGGGCCACGAACGGCATCAGCGCATCCAGCGTGCGACGCGCTTCCTGCCGGGCGCGGTCGACACGCCCGGCGGCCAGGTAGGTCCTGCCGCAGCAGAGCGGCCGCTCCCCTTCGCGAACGTTGAAATGCACCCGATAGCCGGCGGCTTCCAGCACCCGCCGCGCCGCACTGGCGTTATCGGCCTCGAAATAGTTATTGAAGGTATCGACGAACAGCACCACCTCGCCGACGGGAGATTGGCCGGCACGAGACGAGTCCGTCATCACGCGTCGCGCTGATCGCAGGTAGTCCCCGCCGAAGACCGGTAACGAGCGCGCTTCGGCAAATCCCAACCAGCGCTTGGCGCGCCCGCCGAGCCATGTCACGCGCTCCAGCCGAGAGGCTACACCGCCGACATGACGCATCCAGGGTGCATAGCGCGGCAGCTCGGATACCAGCTTCTCGCGCCAGCCCAGTCCCCGCGCCTCGATCCGTGCGGCACGCGCCTCGATCTTGAACTTGGCCATGTCGACGCCGGTCGGGCAGTCGCGCTTGCAGCCCTTGCAGGAGACGCACAGGTCCAGCGTGTCGGCGACTTCGTCGCTGGCAAGGCCGCGATCGCCGATCTTTCCCGACAGCACCAATCGCAGGGTATTGGCGCGGCCCCGTGTCAGGTGGCGCTCGTCGCGACTGATCCGATAGCTCGGGCACATGGTGCCGGCGTCGAACTTGCGGCAGTAGCCGTTGTTGTTGCACATCTCCACGGCCTTGGCGAGACCGTGCGCCGGATCGCCGCCACTGCCGGGTTCACCCAGCTCGCCACTCAGCGGGTCGCGGGTCACGTTCCAGGCCGACCAGTCCAGTTCGGTCGACACCGGAATGATCTGATGATCGGCGGGAAAGCGGAACAGCCGGGCATCGTCCATCTTCGGCGTATCGACGATCTTGTTGGGGTTGAAGCGATTGTTCGGATCGAACAGCCGCTTGATCTCGCCGAAGGCGGCGTTGAGCCCGGCACCGAACTGCCATGCCACCCACTCGCCGCGACAGATGCCGTCGCCGTGTTCCCCGGAATAGGCCCCCTTGTAGCGGCGGACCAGTTCCGACGCTTCCTCGGCGATGGCGCGCATCTTGGCGGCGCCGCCACGGCGCATGTCGAGAATCGGCCGCACGTGGAGCGTGCCGACGCTGGCATGCGCGTACCAGGTACCCTCGGTGCCGTGGCGATGGAAGACCTCAGTCAGTTGCTCGGTATATTCCGCCAGATGTTCCAGCGGCACGGCGCAATCCTCGATGAATGACACCGGTTTGCCGTCGCCTTTCATGCTCATCATGATGTTGAGACCGGCCTTGCGCACGTTCCACAGTGCCGACTGTTCGGCGCCGGTTTCCAGCCCGACGACGCTGTCCGGCAGGCCCAGGTCGCCCATCAGGGTCTTGAGCGCTTCCAGCTGGCGCAGCTGCGAGTCGCGATCCTCGCCGGCGAACTCCACCAGCAGCAGCGCATCCGGGCGTCCGATCAGCGACTTTTCCACCGTCGGTCGGAATGCCGGGTTCTCCAGCGCCAGTTCGATCATGGTACGGTCGACCAGCTCTACCGCGGCGGGTCCCAGCTTGACGATATGCTGGGTCATGTCCATCGCCTGGTAGAAGGTCGGGAAATTGACCACCCCGAGCACCTTGTGCACCGGCAACGGCGACAGTTTCAGCTTGAGTTTGCGGGTGAAGGCCAGCGTCCCTTCCGAGCCGATCAGCAGGTGGGCGAAGTTGGCCCGGCCTGCGGCATCGTAGGGAATCGGGTTGCGGCAGTCGAACAGATCCAGGTTGTAGCCGCCGACCCGGCGCAGCACCTGCGGGTAGTGCTCGCGGATCGCCGCCGCCTCGCGCTGGATAATGGCCGCCACCGAATCGGCCAGGCCCGCCAGCGTCGAGCCGGGTCCGATCTCGTCGAGAAAGCCGAAATTCGCCTCTCGCCCGTCCGCCAGCGTCGCCTCGAGCCCCAGCACGTTGTGGACCATGTTGCCGTAGCGGATCGAGCGCGAACCGCAGGAGTTATTGCCGGCCATGCCGCCGAGCGTGCACTGCGCCGAGGTGGAGACGTCTACCGGAAACCAGAGTCCGTGGGGCTTGAGCCAGGCGTTGAGATGGTCGAGCACCACGCCGGGCTCGACCGTGACGGTGCGCGCCTCAACGTCGAGCTCGCCGATGCCGGTCAACCAACGACTGGTGTCGATCACCAGCGCTTCGTTGACCGTCTGTCCGCACTGACTGGTGCCACCGCCTCGCGGCAGCACCGGCGCGCCGATATCTCGGGCGATATCCAGCGCCATGCTCAGGTCCTGTTGGTCTCTCGGCACCACCACGCCCAGCGGCATGATCTGATAGATCGAGGCGTCGGTGGCATAGCGTCCCCGCGATCCGGCGTCGAACGCCACCTCGCCCTGGATCTCACGACGCAGCCGGCTCTCGAACTCACTCATGGCGGCTTGTCTGGGCCGCCTCACGACCGGACTTTTCGGCATCACGCTCATGGCGATCTCCTGTCAGGCGCGGACGGCACCGGCCTGTGAGTGACCCTTCGGTTCAGCCGCCGCCAGTTTGCGCGCCGCCGGCGTGCCGGGCGCCGGATTGTCGGCGAAGAAATCCAGCGCGGCCTGTACGCCACTGCCGAACAGCTCGACGCCACAGAGCTTGAGCCCGGCTTCACAGCCACCAAGAGTGGCGATCAGGGTCAGGTCGTTGCAGTCGCCGAGATGGCCGATGCGGAACATTCGCCCCTTGGCCTTGCCGAGCCCAGTGCCCAGCGACAGGTCGAAGCGATCGTAAATGGTTCGACGGACCTCGTCGGCATCGATCCCTTCCGGCACCACGACTCCCGTCAATACCGGCGAATAGAGCGCCGGCTCCTGGCACTGGATTTCCAGCCCCCAGGCGTTGACCGCGCGACGCACGCCTTCGCCCCAGCGCTCGTGGCGGGCGAAGACCTGATCCAGGCCTTCTTCCAGCAGCATGTCCAACGCTTCGTTGAGGCCGTAGAGCAGGTTGGTGTTGGGCGTGTAGGGCCAGTAACCGTTGGCGTTGCCGGTGAGAATCTCGTCCCAGGCCCAGAAGCTCTTGGGCATCGTCGAGCGCTGGCTTGCCTCGATCGCCTTGGGCGACAGCGCGTTGAAACTGATTCCGGGCGGCAGCATCAATCCTTTCTGCGAGCCGGACACGGTGACGTCGACACCCCACTCGTCGTGGCGATAGTCAGCGCTCGCCAACCCCGAGATGGTATCGACCAGCAACAGTGCCGGGTGACCGGCGGCATCAATGGCCCGGCGCACGGCGGCGATATCGCTGGTGACGCCGGTGGATGTCTCGTTATGCACGACGCACACCGCCTTGATCCGATGCTCGCGATCCTCGCGCAATCGCTCTTCGATGAGCTGCGGCTGCACTCCGTAGCGCCAGCTCTGCGACGCCGGCAATGACAGGAATTCCGGCTCGAGCCCGAGTCGAAGCGCCATCTGCTTCCACAGCGTGGCGAAGTGCCCGGTCTCGAACATCAATACCGAGTCGCCGGGACTCAAGGTATTGGAAAGCGCCGCCTCCCATGCGCCCGTCCCCGAGGCCGGGTAGATGATGACCGGATGTTCGGTCTTGAAGATCTTCTTGATCTTGCCCAGTACCTCAAGCCCCAACTCGCCGAATTCCGGGCCTCGGTGATCGATGGTGGGCAGACTCATCGCCCGCAGGATGCGATCCGGTACGGGGGAAGGCCCTGGGATCTGCAGAAAATGGCGGCCAGAAGGATGTTGATCGAGCTTGAGCATGGCGGCATCTCCAGGAGTGAAGCGGAAAGCCGCCCCACATGGTTTTTTGCATTCATTACGCAATATGCCGAATAATCGCTTGCCGACAAACCTCGACATAAGTCGCAAGCCGTCGCGACACGGTATTGCATCGCTCCCCACCGATGCGACGCAATGGAGCAGTAGCCAGCGCCGAACGCTTGCGATAGAAAGAAGGAAAGACCTAACTGGGTTCAATGCATGCAAACGACCGATGACACCATACTCGATACCACGGCACGGCCGCTGCGTATCCAGCGCGCCGCCCTGCACGACAAGATCGTGGAGCGTCTCCACGACCTGATTACCGAAGGTGGCCTCGAGCCCGGCGAGCGCATCAACGAACGTGAACTGGCGGATCGGCTGGCGGTCTCGCGCACGCCCTTGCGGGAGGCGCTGCGCGTGCTCGCCGCCGAAAAGCTAGTGACGATATCCCCTAACTACGGCACTTTCGTGACCCGCATGACGCGTCAGGAAATTCGCGACACCTTCGAGCTGATGAGCGCGCTGGAGCGCTTTTCCGGGGAACTGGCGTGTCTCCGTGTCACCGAGGAAGAGCTGGCCGAAATTCGGGCGGCCCACGAGGCGATGCTGGGCCACTGGCAGCGCCAGGACCTACCGGCTTACTACCACGCCAACCAGCGCATTCACGACCTGATCAATCGCGCGGCGCGCAACGATGCCCTGCGTCAGACCTATCTCTCGCTCAACCGCCGCCTGCATCCCCTGCGGCTCTCGTCCAACCGGACGGAAGCCAAGTGGCGCAAGGCGGTGGAGGAACATCGCGACATGTTGAGCGCGCTGGAGGCCCGCGACGGAGCGAGGCTGGGAGCGCTGATGGAGCGTCACCTGCTGGAAAAGCGAGACGCCGTGCTGGCGGACTGGAAAGACGCGGAATAGAACGACGGAATCACTCCAGCCGTCGTAGAAAGGCGGTACCGCCGAGGTTGCGCATCTGGCGCTGGATCCAGGCGGCACGCTGCTGAACGTAAGCGGAAGGCTGGGAAGCGCTCCAGCCGCGCGGGTTGGGCAGAATCGCGGCGAGGTGGCTGGCCTGGGAGACGCTGAGGTTGGCCGCGGAGGTGCCGAAATAGTGCTGCGCCGCTGCCTCCAGCCCGAACACGCCGGTATCCCATTCGGCGATGTTGAGATAGACCTCCAGAATGCGCTGCTTGGGCCACAGCGCTTCGAGCAGCAGCGTGAACCACGCCTCGAGCCCCTTGCGAATCCAGCTTCGCCCCGTCCACAGGAAGAGGTTGCGGGCGGTCTGCTGGGTCAGCGTGCTGGCGCCCCGCAGATCGCCGCCGTCCGACCATTGGGTGATCGAGCGCTTGATCTGCGCCACATCGAAGCCCCAGTGGTCCGGGAAGCGTTGGTCCTCTCCCGCCATCACCGCCATCTTGGCGTTGTCGGAAAGCCGGGACCAGGGCTCCCACTGCTGCTCGATGGTCAGGTTATCGCCCTGGAACCAGGAGCTTACCTTGCGCTCCGCCATCACCATGGAGCCGAACACCGGCACGAAGCGGAACACCAGCACGAACAATACCGACAGCCCGACGAAAGCCGCAATAGCGATCAACAAGTAACGAAGGAACGTGCGCGGCCAACCTGAGGGCATGAGCGAGAGCTCTTGGTCGAAAGAGTAGGAGCCTAGTATAACAAGGGCTTGCCGGCATGGGTCCGGCAAGCACAAGACTACTAAGCGCAAGACTACGGTCATAGACAAACACGCTCGCAGACAACCACGGAGGAAGCGACATGACCATCGAAGACTTCATCCGCGAATTCACGCCTGCCGACGACGGCAGCGATTCGTCGCTGCCGTCACAACGCCGGGCGTATGAGGCGCTGCATGCGCGGCGGCGCGTGGCCGATCCGGCCGGCATGCAGATCCGTGATGAAGTCATGGGCGGGGTCGACGTGCGTCGCTTCCGCCCTGCCGGCTGCGTCGAAGGCAATGTCGTCTACCTGCACGGCGGCGGATGGAGCCTGGGCTCGGTCGACAGCCATCACGGCATTACCGCGAACCTGGCCGAACGCCTGCGGCGGGAGGTGATCAGCATCGACTATCGGCTACTGCCGGAAGCGAGCTATGCCGAAGCGCTGGCCGACTGTCGTGCGGTCGTCGAAACCGTTGGCCCGGTGGCAGTGATCGGCGACAGCGCCGGCGGCAGGTTGGCGATCGATGTCGCCCACACCAGCGAATGGAAAGGGTTGCTCGGATTGATCTACCCGGTTGTGGGTACGCCCACCGTCGAGACGCTGGGGGAAGACGGGCCGCTGCTGTCGCGAGCGGACATTCTGTCGCTGTGGCAGATGGCGGCGCCTGACGCGCCCGATGTCGACGCCGCCGTACCTCCGGCCAGAATCATCGAGACACTGGCCGTGGAGCGCGATCCGCTGACGCGACCGCTTGAGCAGGCGATCGAATCCTGGCGCCGGAATGGCGCTTCGGTCGGCTATCGTTGCGCGCCGGACATGGTACACGCCGCCCTGCACGGACATGGCGATCTGCCGGAAATGCAAACCGCCTGGCAGGACTTCTGCCAGGCGGTCGAACGGCGCCTCGACGGCGAATCGTAGAGAGAGCGCTGACGGCGGTCAGCTACCCAACTGCGCCTTGACGGCGTCGATCGCGGGGCTGCCATCCTTGGTAGTGACGCCATCCAGCCACTGGGCAACGGTATCGTAGTGATCGCGAATCCACTCGCTGGCAACCTCGTCGGCCGGGCGCTCCTCGTGACTGTACTCGTAGACCCAGTCGTTCTGAGCTTCGATATCGACCTGATACTGGGAAAGGAAGCGATAGAGGTTGGCATCCTTCGATTTCAGATCGGCTGGCACTACGGTCCACACCGTGCTGAGAATATCCGCCGTGCCGCTATCGTCGGAATCCTCCAGATAGTAGAGGTCATAGCTGACGTTCATCCAGTGCGGTTCCCAGCCGACGAACGTGACCCACTGCTTGTCGCTGATCCTCTGGTCGGCGTACGCCAGCATGGCAGATGTCGAACTTTCCCGTAGCTGCCAGTCGCCCAGCCCGGCCGCGTCTTCGTCGATCGCGGCGAGGATCGCATCGTTGATGCCGGTACCGGCCTCGATGCCCTGAATCTCGCCGTTGAAGCGATCCTTGTAGCGATCGAGATCGGCCACGCTGTTCACGCCCGCCTCGTGAACGTACTCCGGCACCACCAGCCCGGAATTGGCGTTGCTGATGTTCTTGGCTACCTTGTCGACCTTGTCGTCGGCCACCAGCGGCTCGATCATCTCCTCCTCGATCGGATACCAGCCGCCCAGGTAGACATCCAGGTCATCGTTGGCCAGACCGTTAAGAATGACGCCGACGGCCAGCTCGCTCTGCTGGGTCTGGTAACCCATCGCCTCGAGGATCTGCGAGGCGACTTCGGACTTCACCGTCACCCCCGGCCACGGCGGCACGCCAAAGCGTACGGTATCGAGATCGGCCTGCGCCGATCCGGCTGCCAGCAGCGTCAGCGGCAGTGCGGCAGCCACGACCCGGCGTTTCACGTTCGAATGACCCATGAAGCGTCTCCTTGAAGTTGTTATCGAATGGAACTCCTCTACTACTCTGCCGATTCAGGAGACAATGAATTGACCGGAAGCGACGCAAAATACGCACCAATCGTCATCGGTAGCCGGTAAGCGCTGTCATCGCATCCACCGCGCTCGAAGCGCAAAGAGAAAAAAGCCCGCCTGCGCATCGGCCAGGCGGGCCAGGGTTCGATCGATGTTGAGATTGACGCCCCGTCACCGCTTGGCGTAAAGCCGCTCGGCGTGATAACTCAGGTGGTCGTCGATGAAGCTGGCGATGAAGAAATAACTGTGGTCATAGCCGGGATGCCGGCGCAGCGTCAGCGGATGGTCATGCTCCTCGCAGACCGCCTCCAGCCGCTCGGGCTTGAGCTGCTCCGCGAGGAAGTTATCCGCCTCGCCCTGATCGATGAACAGCGGCTGACGCGACGACCCCTTGGCAACGAGCTCGCAGGTATCGTACTGCGTGCGCAGGCCGACATCGTCGCCCAGATAGTTCTCGAACGCCTTCTGGCCCCACGGCACCTGGCTCGGATTGACGATCGGCGCGAATGCCGAGACCGCGGCATAGCGCCCCGGCTGGCGCAGCGCCAGCACCAGCGCACCGTGTCCGCCCATCGAATGCCCGCTGATCGATTCGCGGCCATTGACCGGGAAGTGCAGCCGCACCACCGAGGGCAGCTCTTCGGTGACGTAATCGTACATCCGGTAGTGCTTCGACCACGGTTCCCGCTTCGCGTTGAGATAGAAGCCGGCGCCGGAGCCGAAATCGTAGCTGTCGTGTTCGCCGGGCAGATCCAGGCCGCGCGGGCTGGTATCCGGACACACGATCGCGATGCCGAGCTCGGCAGCCATCCTCTGCGCGCCGGCCTTCTGCATGAAGTTCTCGTCGTTGCAGGTCAGACCGGAGAGCCACCACATCAGCGGCACCCGGCCCTCTTCGGCCTGCGGCGGCAGATAGATCGCGAAAATCATGTCGCAATCCAGCGCCCGCGAGTAATGCTTGTAGCGCTTGACCCAGCCACCGAAGCTCTTGGTGGCCGAGACGAGCTCCAATTGTTCGCTCATCGACATGATGCTCTCCTTGGCTTTCTATCCATGCACCCCGATACCGGCGCCTACTCTCCATGCGCCCCGGAACCGGCGCCTACTCTCCATGCGCCCCAAAACCGGGCTCTTGCGCTTTTGATCTGCGCTCGTAGTCCGTGGCTCGTGGCTCAAAAATGCAGAACGGTACGGATGCTCTTGCCCGCATGCAGCAGCTCGAAGGCTTCGTTGATCCGATCGAACGGCATGTCGTGGGTCACGAACTCGTCGATCTTGATCTCGCCGTCCATGTAGCGTTGGACGTAACCCGGCAGCTCGGTGCGGCCCTTGACGCCACCGAAGGCAGAGCCCTTCCAGACGCGGCCGGTCACCAGCTGGAACGGGCGGGTGGAGATCTCCTCGCCGGCACCGGCGACACCGATGATGATCGATTCGCCCCAGCCCTTGTGGCAGCACTCCAGTGCCGAACGCATCACGTTGACGTTGCCGATGCACTCGAACGAATAGTCGACGCCACCGTCAGTGAGATCGACGATCACCTGCTGGATCGGATCGCTGTAATCCTTAGGGTTGACGAATTCGGTCGCCCCGAACTGGCGCGCCAGCTCGAACTTGTCCGGGTTCACGTCGATCGCGATGATGCGCGAGGCCTTGGCCATCTGCGCGCCCTGGATTACCGCCAGGCCGATGGCACCCAGCCCGAACACGGCAACGGTCGCGCCCGGCTCGACCTTGGCGGTGTTGAGAACGGCACCGATACCGGTGGTGACACCGCAGCCCAGCAGACAGATCTTGTCCAGCGGCGCTTCCTTCGACACCTTGGCCAGCGAGACTTCCGGCAGCACGGTGTACTCGGAGAAGGTCGACGTGCCCATGTAATGGTGCAGCGAGGTGCCATTCTTGGAGAAGCGCGTGGTGCCATCCGGCATCAGGCCCTTGCCCTGGGTCGCGCGGACGGCGCCGCACAGGTTGGTCTTGCCCGAGAGGCAGAACTTGCACTTGCCGCACTCGGCGGTATAGAGCGGGATGACGTGATCGCCGGGTTTCAGGCCGGTGACGCCCTCGCCCACCTCTTCGACGATACCGGCGCCTTCATGGCCCAGCACCGACGGAAACAGACCCTCGGGATCCTTACCGGAGAGCGTGTAGGCATCGGTATGACAGACGCTGGTGGCAACGATGCGGACCATGACTTCGCCCGCCTTGGGGCCCTGCACATCGATCTCTTCCAGCGAGAGCGGCTTGCCTGCTTCCCAGGCGACTGCGGCACGCGATTTCATCGGGCTATCTCCCTTTGCGCTTGAATGCTTGGATTCGAGGGGTCGCACGTCGTTCGGCTGATGACATGGCGACGGGTTTTGCGTCAGTCTAGGCGTTCGCTGCCAGGCAATAAACATTGCATTCGGCACATGATTATTGCCATGTAGCAACAATCGTTCTCGTAACAGTTTGAAGGAGTCGCCATGTCGCGCTGGGAGGGTATCGAGGCTTTCGTCGCCGTGGTGCGTCTGGGTACGTTCTCTCGCGCCGCCCAGTCGCTGAAGGTTTCCAATTCCCATGTCAGTCGGCTGGTCAGCCAGCTGGAGCAGTCGTTGGGAACGCCACTACTCTATCGGACGACCCGCCAGATTCGGCTGACCGATGGCGGTGCGATCTACTACGAGCACTGCCGGTCGCTGCTCGACGGCTTCGCCGAGGCCGAGGCCGCGCTCAACGAACTGCAGTCCCAGCCCCAGGGAAGACTCGCCATCAGCTGTGCGACCACCTTCGGCGAGCGCTACATCGCGCCGCTGGTCAACGATTTCCACTGCCGCTATCCGCAGCTCGATGTACGCCTGCATTTCACCAACCGTACCGTCGAGCTGATCGACGAAGGCTTCGATGTCGCCATCCGCATGGGCGTGCTCAAGGATTCTAGCCTGCTGGCCAGACGGCTCTGCCAGCGCCGCGAGTATGTCGTCGGCGCGCCCGACTACTTCCAGCGGCGACCGACACCGCACAGCCTTTCCGAGCTCGCCCACCACAACTGCCTGGTCGGATCGCGGGATAGCTGGCTGTTCCGGGTCGACGGTCAACGCCGCGAGATCCGGGTGTCGGGGAATTGGCGCGGCAATTCCGGTCCGGCGCTGCTGGATGCGGCCTGCAAGGGAATCGGGCTGGCCCAGTTGCCGGATTACTATGTCGAGACGGCGATTCAGCAAGGCCGGCTGATGGCCGTGCTCGATCGCTACCAGTTTACCGATACCGCCGTCTGGGCGGTCTATCCGCGCCACCGCCAGCTCTCGTCCAAGATTCGTCTGTTGGTCGATTTCCTGTCGGCTAGACTGCCCGAGGCGATTGCCGCAGACGGCCGCGACTCGCCGATACCGGACGTCACGGCCGCTGAGCCGCCATCGCCAGAGACGCCATCGTCCAAGACGTCAGAAGCTCAGCGCTAGAAAACAGGGAGATCAGGGATAAGGCAGGTCGGTGGCAGGCAGGTGGATCAATGATTGAAGAAGTGATCGATGCCATCGTTGAGATAGGCGTCGCCGAATTCGGCCTCCCGCGCCAGCGCCTCGGGATCGGGCAGCTCGATACGCTGGCGCGAACGCAGCAACAGCCCTTGCTCGCGAAAGGCGGTCAGCGTCCGGCTCACGTGTACCGACGACAGCCCCAGCGCATCGCCGAGATGCTGTTGGGACAGCGGTAGACGAATGCTGTTGCCCTGGCGTGCCTTGGTGCGGTCCAGGCGCACGTACATTTCGTAGATCAGGTGTGCCAGACGCTGACGCGCACTGCGTCGGGCGAGGTTGACGAGACGCTCGGTCAACAGAGCCTGCTGATGAGACGAGATGGCAAAGAAGATGGTCGAAAGCATCAGCGATTCGCGGAAGATATCGATCAGACGCCGATGGGGAAAGTGACACACGACGCCATCCTCGAGCATGGCGACGCCGGTCAGGCGCTCCTTGAAGGCGAATTCCCGCAGTCCGATGATATCGCCGGGCAGATAGATCTCGAGAATCTGCCGGGAGCCATCTTCCATGTGGCGGAAGGAGTAGGCCCAGCCCTTGCTGAGCGTACAGAATTCACGCGCCGGGTCTCCCTCCTGCCACAGGATCTCGTCGGCCTTGATCTCGGTCGGACTCTGCTCGAGCTCGACCAGCAACGCTTCATCGTTTTTGGAAAGCTCACCGTAATGTCTGAAATGACGGACGATACAACTGTCTTGGCTCATTACCCTTGCCCTTGTTCATGCTTTTAGCGATCGCCAGATTACGGAAATCGATATTGGCATAGCCAGCCAGGATTGTCGTTATCCCGCGTCAGGGTTCACGACTTAAGCACAAGAATCGGGACGCTACCGCTATTTTCAAGGTTGAATACTCAACATTCGATGATGTTCACCGCCAGTCCGCCGCGGGAGGTCTCCTTGTATTTGTCCTGCATGTCGCGCCCGGTCTCGCGCATGGTCCGAATGACCTTGTCGAGAGAGACGAAATGCTCGCCGTCGCCGCAAAGCGCCATCTGCGCGGCGTTGATGGCCTTGACTGCCGCAATCGCGTTGCGTTCGATACAGGGCACCTGGACCAGACCGGCGATGGGATCACAGGTAAGCCCCAGATTGTGTTCGAGCCCGATTTCGGCGGCGTTTTCGACCTGGGCCGGGGAGCCTCCCATCAGCTCCGCCAGCCCGGCGGCGGCCATCGCACAGGCCGAGCCGACCTCGCCTTGACAGCCCACTTCCGCTCCGGAGATCGAGGCGTTGGTCTTGCACAGAATGCCGATCGCGCCAGCAGTCAGCAGAAAACGAACGACATCCCGCTCGCAGGCATCCGGCTGGAATTTCATGTAGTAGTGCAGCACGGCAGGCACGATCCCCGCGGCCCCGTTGGTCGGCGCGGTGACCATCCGGCGCCCGGCGGCGTTCTCCTCGTTGACCGCCAGCGCGAACAGGTTGACCCAGTCCATCGCCGAGAAGGTACTGGCGATCAGGCTCTTCTCGTTGTTCAGCGCCATGAGACGCCGATGCAGTGCCGGAGCGCGACGCCTCACGTTCAGCCCGCCGGGCAGCACGCCCTGCTGATCCAGCCCGCTATCGACACACGCCTTCATCGCCAGCCAGATCTGCCAGAGCCCATCGCGGATCTCCGACTCGCTGCGCCAGACCTGCTCGTTGGCTAGCATCACGTCACTGATGGAAAGCCCCTCACGATGGCAAATATCGAGCAGCTCGACGGCATTCTTGAACGGGTATGGCACCTTCACCGTGGAGGTGACGGCATCGCCCTGCGCCGCCTGCTCGGCATCGACGACGAAACCGCCGCCGACCGAGTAATACGTATTGTCGTAGATGACCCCATGATCGTCGGAGGCGACCAGGCGCAAGGCGTTGGTGTGGTAGTCGAGAATCTCGTCGCACCATTCGATGTCCCGCGCCGCATCGAATGCCACCGCGTGCACGCCAGCCAGCTTCAGCTCTCCGTCCCGCGCCATTGCTGCCAGCTTGAGCGCCAGGTCATCGGGATCGACGGTCAACGGGCGCGCTCCCATGAGCCCCCCTATCACCGCGCTATCGGTGTTGTGCCCCTTGCCGGTGGCCGATAGCGAGCCGTAGAGCGTGACCGACATCCGGGTCACCGCGTGCAGCAGCTCGCGTTCGCGCAGGGTCGCGACGAAATCATGGGCAGCCTGCATCGGTCCGACCGTATGCGAACTGGAAGGCCCGATACCAATCTTGAACAGGTCGAATACGCTGAATGTCATGCGGCTACCTCCGATGTCGCTCGGGCGCCAGAACCCGTCGTTTTCGGACCCAGCGCATGATGTAGTTTGACTTCAGTCTGGCCGCCGGTTACATCAGGAACAATCGATAAAAACTGCCAACACCTATAGCCTTGCTAAACCATGATCCAGTCACTCAATGCACAAACCCATGCCTGGCTGAAGGTCTTCGCCGTCAGCGCCCGCCACTTGTCGTTCACTCGGGCAGCGGAGGAGCTTCATGTCACCACCGGCGCCGTCAGCCAGCAGATCAAACAGCTGGAAGAGCGGCTCGGTTTTCGCCTGTTCAGGCGTCTGCCGCGCCAGCTGGCGTTGACGGAAGAAGGGGAACGGCTGGCCCAGGTCGTCGCTCAGGCTTACGATGCCGTCGGGTTGGAGGTCGACCGCCTGCGCGGCGGCGTCATGAGCGGCGTGCTCAGGCTACGCTGCCTGCCGTCGTTTCTGGCCAAGTGGCTAATGCCGAGATTGCCGCGGCTGCAGGCCCGCTTCCCCGATATCGAGCTGCACGTCACGGCGGAAGACAGCAATCTTTCGTTGCTCGACGGCGGCTACGATCTGGCCATCGATCTCAACGACGGCCACTATCCGGGCCTCCAGACCACGCCGTTGATCGACGAGAAGATCTTCGCCGTCTGCTCGCCGCAGCTGCTCAGACGGCGCCCACCGCTCACCACCCCCGAGGCGCTGGGCTACTATCCGCTGCTGCACGACGTCACGGCCTGGCGCGGAAGCCACGATTATGCGGAGTGGGAGCACTATCTGCGGGCGATTGGCGGTGAACAGGTCAACGTACGCCGAGGCTACACGTTCAACCGCAACCAGCTGACGGTGGAGGCGGCGATCGCCGGCATGGGCGTGGCGATCGCGCGCCGGACGCTGATCGGCGACGAGTTGGACAGCGGACGCCTGATCGCGCCGTTCGCCGGCTCGGTGGCGACCGGCAAGCGCTACGGCCTGGTCTATCAGCAAGGGGCGCTGGACGACCGCCGCGTACGAGCGGTTCACGACTGGCTGGAGGAGGAAGCGCGGCGATCCGTGGAGACCGCCCCGCTTGTAGACTCCGCAGAATGAGTCAATCTGCGGGCAAGGCCTGAGAGCTATCTGAAAAGCGTCTAGCGCACGACCCCGCGCTCGCGCAGCGCCGCCAGACGCTCTCCCTCGACGCCCAGCGTCGCCAGCACCTCGTCGGTATGCTGGGCAAAGACCGGCGCCGGCCGGCGAATTTGAGACGGCGTCTGGGATAGTTTGCTGGCGAAGCCGATGGTCTGCATGCGCCCGATCACCGGGTGGTCCAACTCCTGCACCATGCCCCGCTCCCGGTAGTGCGGATCGTCCATCGCCTGGGCGAAGTCGTTGATCGGCCCGGCTGGTACGCCGGCTTCATCGCACAGCGCCAGCCAGTGCTGCCGGTCTGCCGTGCACATCAGTTCTTCCAGCAGCGCCTCCAGCGCATCGACGTTCTTTCCCCGGTCGCTATTGGTGACGAAGCGAGGATCGGCGGTCAGATCAGGCCGTTGCAGCACGTCGTTGCAGAACCGCTCCCAGGTGCGCTGGTTGGCGCATCCCAGCATCATGTAGCCGTCGCGAACCTTGACCGCCTGGTAAGGCGCGGAGACTCGGTGCCGCCATCCGGTCGGCTGCGGGACGCGCCCTTCGGCGAAGTAGGCCGCCGCTTCCCAGGTGAACCAGGGCAGGCCGCACTCGGCGATCGCCACGTCCACCAGTTGCCCCTCCCCCGTCTTCTGCTTGTGAATGTAGGCCGCCAGTATCGAGTAGATCGCGGTGATCCCGGCGCCGATATCGTAGACCGCCACGCCGGTCTTCAACGGCCGCCGGCCGGGCTCGCCGGTCATCGACATCAAGCCGGTCATGCCCTGGGCGACCAGATCGAATCCGCCCTTGCGCCGATACGGCCCCGTCTGGCCGTAGCCGGAAATCGAGCAGTAGACCAGGCCGGGATTGATGCCCTTGAGCGTCTCGTAGTCGATCTTCAACGACTGGGTAACGCCGGGCCGATAGTTCTCGACCACCACATCCGCTTCCCGCGCCAGTTCATAGAAGAGCGCCAGCCCGTCGGGCTCCTTGAGATTGAGCGAGATGCTGCGCTTGTTGCGGTTGATCTGCGCGAAGCAGGTGGACTCGTCGTTGACGTATGGCCCCATCTGACGGCTGTCGTCGCCGCCCTGGGTCTTCTCGACCTTGATCACGTCGGCGCCCATGTCTCCCAGCACCATGGTGCAGTATGGCCCGGCCATGATCTGCGAGATATCGAGTACCTTCATGCCTTCCAGCGGTAACATGGCGATTCTCCTTGCCTGTCTTCGAAACGGCGAATAGAGCGATTGATCGACGCACGCCCCCGCCGTGAACTCGACAGCGAGTCCACGCCAGTCACCGATGGGAGCGAGGCGGCGCCGGTTGGCGGCTAGGGTCTGTTGACGTTTCATGCACGGCCGCGCCGGAGCCAGTTTTTGTGCGGGGCAAGGCGTGAGGAGCGTAGTTTGGTCATTCCAAATGAACGACGAATAACGCAGCACCGTGCAAAAACTGGCCCGGCCCTTCGGGTTGCACGGCAAATGGCGCCATGCGGCGTTGCGGGATTGGAAAAGGGAACCACCCTTCTCTGCATCCCGCGCCTGGCCTGGCGCCATTTGGCGCAGCAACGCGGTTCGCGCTGAAACGTCAACAGACCCTAGCGGCCCTGCCAGGTGTACGGGGTCTTGTCGACGAATCGCCTGACGGCGCCCTGGAAATCTTCGCTGGTGTAGCACAGCGCGATCAGGTCATCGGCAGCATCATGGCCGGGGCGGCGCCGATCCAGAATGCGGTTGATGCAGGCCTTGGCCGCGCGCATCGTCAGCGGCGCATGCCCGGCCAGCTTCTCGGCGAGCTTCGCCGCTGTCTCGTCGAGGGCTTCGCTGTCGACGATCTCGTCGATCAGGCCGACGGACAGCGCCTCCTCCGCCCCGATCATCTTTGCCAGCATCAGCACGCGCTTGGTGCGCACGATCCCGATCAGATCGACCAGCCGCGAGACGTTGGTGATCGACAGGCAGTTGCCCAGCGTCCTGGCGATGGGAATGCCGAACTTGAAAGCGCCATTGGCGTAGCGGAAGTCGCAGGCCATCGCGATGGCCGCGCCCCCACCGACACAGTAGCCGTCGATCAGCGCGACCGTCGGTGTTTCCAGTCGCTCGATCCCGCCGATCACCGCATCGATCCGGCGTTCATAGTCGATGCCGTCGCCGCGCTCGCGGAAGTCGACGAACTGCTTGATATCGGTGCCCGCGACGAACGCTTCGCCGCCCTCGCCGCGAAAGGCGATCAACTTGATCTCCTCGTCTTCGTCGAATCGTTGGCAGGCCTGGATCATGGTTTCGTACATGTGCCAGGTCATCGCGTTGCGGGCCTCGGGTCGATTGAAGCGAATCCAGCCGATCGCGCCACGCTGGTAGCAACGGATCTCGTCATCCTGGGTCATGGTAGGGGTTCTCCTGGTCGATGCCGGGTCGGGTTTCCGGCATCAGGTGCCGTAGATCAGATTCACGAGCAGTAGCGCGAAGTCGGGCACGTAGGTGTTGAACAGCAGCACGACGAACAGCACCCCCAGGAACCAGAGGTTGGTTCGCGTCGTACGCCAGATGTCTGCCTTGGCGATCGAGCACGAGGCGATCAACACGCTCGCCACGGGCGGCGTCTGCTGGCCGATGGCCAGGTTGAGCGTGACGATCAGGCCGAAGTGCAGCGGATCGATGCCCACCTGGATAATCAGCGGCAGCACGATCGGCACTACCAGGATGATCGCCGCCGCCGAGTGCAGGAACACGCCAAGAATCAGGAAGATGATATTGAGCAGCGCCAGGATGACGTACTTGTTGTCGGTCAAGCCGGCGATCGAATTGGCCAGTTGTTGCGGCAGCTGGGATTCGGTGAGATAGAGCCCCACCAGTGCGGAACTGGCGACCAGCAGCATCACCACGGCAGTCTGGATGCCGGCATCCAGACAGGATTTCCACAGGGTCTTGAGCGAGAACTCCCGATAGATCACGGCACTGATGAAGATCGCGACCACGACCGCCAGCGCCGCGCCTTCGGTGGCGGTGACGATGCCGCCGAAGATGCCGCCGAGAATGATCACCGGAATCATCAGCGCCCAGATCGCCTCCTTGAACGACTTCCAGACTCGGCTGGCCTGGAAACGCCCTTCGGAAGGAAAGTTGTTCTTGCGCGCCAAAAAGTAGCAGACCACGGCCAGGCCCAGAGCGCCCAGCAGCCCCGGGAAGATGCCCGCGACGAACATCTTGACCACCGACTCTCCCGACATGACCGCGTACAGGATCATCGGGATCGATGGCGGCAGGATGATCGCCAGGCTGGCAGCGGACGACGAGATCGCCGCAGCGAACTCTTTCGAGTAGCCGCGATTCTTCATCGCCGGAATCAGCAGGCTGCCCAGCGCGGAGACACCCGCCACGGCAGAGCCGGAAATCTCGGCGAAGAAGATCGAGGAACCGATGGTCACCATCGCCAGGCCGCCCTTGACGAAGCCGACCAGCGACGCCGCGAAGTCGATCAGACGCCGCGAGATGCTGGAGGCGTTCATGATCGCCCCGGCAAGGATGAACAGCGGAATGGCGATCAGCGGAAAGTTGGTCGCGCCCTCGAACATGGTCAGCCCGATATTGGGCAACGCATAGACGCCGTAGCTGGAGTAGACGGCGACGGCGCCGACCAGACCCAGCGCAATGGCGATCGGTACGTTGAGCACGATCAACAGCAGCAGTCCTACGAACATTAGTGCCAGAATCATCGTGTCGCACTCCCTGCATCGGACTGACTGGCCATGTTCGAGCCGAGACCCACCTCCTCGAGCTCATGATCGACGAAACCGTCTCCCCTCGCCTGTCGAATCACCTCCGGCAACCGCAGCAGCTCGGCGATGATGAACAGCACCGAGGCGATCGGCAGCGCCGACTGCGTGAATTGCAGCGAGACGGTGGTCAGGCTGATCATGGTCGACCCCGCAAGAATCTGGACGACTTGCCAGCCGGTCACCGTCAGCAGGACGAAGAAAGCGATCGTCACGGCCTCGCCCAGCAGCGCGATCGGCAGACGCACGCTCGGCGGAAACGCATTGACGATACTGGGACAGGCGATGTGTGCCCCCTTGGCGGCAGCCAGGGCAGCACCGTAGTAGGTCAGCCAGGCCAGGCTGATCGAGGCCGCCTCGTCGTACCAGGTAAAGGGCGACCCCACCAGGCGCGAGAGGAAGCCGACGATCACGATCCCCGCCAGCACCAGCATGTTGACGACCACGATGATCTCGAGCAGTCGGCTGAAGCCATCGCGCAGCGTATTCAGAGTTTTCACAGGCGGCTCCTTCGTCCACGGCCCGGTCGCGCCGTGATTCGGCACGACCGGGCCCGCGAATTAACTGGCGGGTTGCAGTTCACGCACCTTGTCGAGCATCTCCTGGCCACCGTCGACGTCCTTGATGAACTTGTCGTAGACCGACTGGGAGGCATCGATGAAGGCCTGACGATCGACCTTGTTGATCTGCAGACCGGCGTCACGCATCTTGGCCAGCGTCTCCTCGTCGAGCTTCGCGCCCTGCTCCAACGCGTAGGATTCCATCTCCATGGCCGTCTGCTGGAGCACCTCGCGCACGTGCTCGGGCAGCCGGTTCCAGCTCATGCCAGCCGTCACGAAGGCCGGGGTGTAGATGTGATCCGACAGCGAAAGGTACTCCTGCACCTCCTGCAGGCGCGAGGCGTAGGTCTGGACCAGCGGGTTCTCCTGACCATCCATCGCTCCGGTCTGCAGGGCGACGAACACCTCGGAGAGCGCCATGGGCGACGGGTTCGCGCCGTAGCTCTTGAACATCTCGACACGCCAGACGCCCTGCGGCACTCGCAGCTTGATCCCGGAAAGGTCGGCAGGCGTATTGATCGGATGGACGTTGTTGGTGATCTGGCGGAAGCCGTTCTCCCACACGCCGATGATGTGATAGCCCCGGCTTGCGGCGACGGGATAGAGCTGAGGTCTCACGACTTCGTCGCGCACCCTGGCCATATGGTCACGATCTGCGATCAGATAAGGCATTTCGAACAGCGCGAACTGGGGAGCGACGCTACTCATGACGGTCGAGGGCAGCGCCAGATCGACCGTGCCCAGCTTGAGCTTCTTCAGCAACTCCGAGTCGCCGCCCAGCTGGCTCGACCCGTAGACGACCACCTTGGCTTCACCCGCCAGCTTTTCGTTGGCGCGTTTGGCGAATTCCTGGGACACATCGGCGAACAGCGAATCCGGCTCGCCGACGTGCGCGAACTTGATCTGGACTTCCTGGGCATTGGCGTGGCTGATACCGGCCATCAGCGCGAGCGCCAACAGGCCTGCTTTGAGAGTTTTCATCACTGGCGTCCTTCTGTCTTTTTATAGTGGCTCGCCTGAACGATGGATCGGAGACGGTCAACGAGGCTCCCGCGACGCCCCCGGTCGATACCCCGCAGTGCGAGCACCTTGGAGATCCTGCCGGCGAATTATGAATTCATAATTCATTATTGCCCAACCCGACATTTGTCTATTGACGGAAAGTTGAAACCGGGAAAATCCCGCAACGCTCAGAACGGCGCAGCAGGAGGCAGAAACAGGAGAAATTCCGAGCGGAAAGCGGAAAGCGGAAAGCGGAAAGCGGAAAGCGGAAAGCGGAAAGCGGAAAGCGGAAAGCGGAAAGCGGAAAGCGGAAAGCGGAAAGCGGAAAGCGGAAAGCGGAAAGCGGAAAGCGGAAAGCGGGATGCAATCCCCTTCCGCCACCAGATTAAAAGGGTGTCGTTCTGTCCCAGCTCGGTCTTACGAACTACGGCTCCGGGCGACGCCCGGGTCATCATCGATCACCCCGCTCGCGGCCGCCACGACCAACTTATGGCGCAGATGCTCTCGCAGTATGCTACCGAGTCGCTCTCCGTCCCGGGCCAGCAGGCATTCGATCATGGCTTCATGATCGGCCACGGCCTGGTCCCAGTACTCATCGATCATGCTGGAATAGCGCACCCGCTGAATGCGGTAGTTCAAGCTGCTGTGGGTCTCCCGCAGTACCTCGTTGCGGGCTGCCAGCATGATGGCATCGTGAATGCGGTGGTTGAGTTCGAAGTAAGGCCGAATCTCCTTGCGCTTGTAGTGCGCCATCATCTGATAGTGCAGCGCCTGGATGTCGGCGACCTCCTCTTCGGTAATATAGCGACACGCCAGCTCGCCGGACAGCCCTTCCAGCGCGCCCATCACGCTGTAGGTCTCCTCCAGCATCTGGCGCGTCAACCGCACGACACGCGCTCCCCGGTTGGGCAGGAGTTCGACCATCCCCTCGGACGCCAGTACCTTGAGCGCTTCGCGAAGCGGCGTTCGAGAAACCCCGAACTGCTCGCATAGTTGTTTTTCCGGAATCCGGGTACCGGGAAGCAGGGTTCCATCGTTGATCATGTCCCGGATGCGGGCGGCTGCCTCGCCGTACAGGGTGTTTTGCTGAATCTTGATCATGGGGCACTCAGAACAGGTTCGATGTTTCCATTCTCCCAATGGCGCATGGATGACGCCACTAAAAATGAATTATGAATACAAAAACAGAGAATGGAGATCACAATGGCTCGTAACGTCTATCTCACCCACCAGACTTTGTCACTGAAGCAAGCCCGCACCATTGTCGAGGCCGCTCTAGCCTATGCGGCAGCGCAGTCGATGAATCCCATCACCGTGACGGTCATGGATACCAGTGGGCACCCGATAAGCTGCGACAGAGCCGATGGCTGCGCCACTTTACGGTTGGCCGTCTCGCATGGCAAAGCCAAGGCCGCCTTGGGCTACGGTCTGTCCAGCGGCACGATCGGTGAACGGAATCAGGCACGACCGTCGTTCCTGTCGGCAGTCGCCTCGGCGTCCCAGGGCGAATTCGTCCCCGTGGCCGGCGGCGTGCTGATTCTCGACGAGCAGGAGCGAGTCATCGGTGCCGTCGGTGTCAGCGGAGACAGTTCCGACAATGACGAACGGGCTGCCATGGCAGGAATAGAGGCAGCCAGCCTGCGGGCCGGTCTCGCGCCAGAAAATTAAGAAAAGCTTAAATTTTTACGGAACAGCGCTTCTTAAGAACATTAAGGCTGATAATCTTAGCCAGCTATCAATTGCTGTGCAGGAATCTATCATGCCTACTCTCTCCTTTCGCGCAATCGCCTTGAGGGCCGGCATCTACGTCCTGATCCTGGCCGGGCTCATGCAGATAGTGATGACGGTGGACGCCAGACATGCGGGCGCCCCCGATTTCAGCGAGACTTCGCTGACGGAACTCACCCAGGCTGCGCTGCTGCTGCTTTGTACGGTTCTGATGCTGGTCATTCGTCTGCGTTACAGAGTCCTGCGCAGCGTCAGCCTGCTGATGGCCGCATTTTTCGCGATATCCTTCGTGCGGGAGAACGACCAATGGCTGGATGCCTACGTCTTCGATGGCGCCTGGCAATGCCTGGCGGTACTCCTGGCACTACCGACCCTGACGCTGGTGATACGCGCACGGCGCGGCTTTCTCGAAGAGTTCTCGCTGATTGCCAACAGCCTGGGATTCGGACTGTTCGCGGGCGGCTTTCTCACGACCTACGTGTTCTCGCGCCTCTACGGGCGCAGTGAATTGTGGCAAGCCCTGATGGGCGAACACTACCTGCGAATCGTCAAGGACGCAGCGGAAGAGATCACGGAACTGGCCGGCTACAGCCTGCTGTTTTTCGCTAGCGTGGAGCTGCTGCTTTTGGCCAGGCGACTTCGCAACGAAAAGCCCTCTACCCCGACTTAACCTTCTACCATGTCTCTTAAGACCGCCACGTAGCACAAGACAGTAGCCTTGCTGCTGCGACTATCTTCAAGGCCCTCCTGCTCCCTTGTCGAGTTCAGTCTCGCTGAAACGAGAAAGCCGCCGATTCTACAATGAGAAACGGCGGCTACCGACACCCGGATATCCGAAACGATCAGTCGTTGGTCACCTTGGGCGGTTCGATCTCCAACTTCTGAGCAGCGATGACGGCCTGCGTACGCGAGTGAACCCCTAGCTTGCGTAGTATGGCCGTCACGTGAGCTTTGATGGTGGCTTCCGACACATTGAGTTCATAGGCGATCTGCTTGTTGAGAAGCCCTTCCGTCAACATGTTGAGTACGCGAAATTGCTGTGGCGTCAATGAGGCGATCGCTTCCGCGAAACGGGCATCCTCCGGACTGCCCTCGCCCATGGCATCCGCCAGATAAGGCGGCAACCAGACTTCACCCTTGAGCACTTCACCGATCGCTTCGGCGATGGTGTCGAGAGAAGCAGACTTGGGAATGAAACCCGAAGCGCCGTAATCGATGGCACGGCGGACCACGTCCACCTCTTCACTACCGGATACCACCGTCACCGGAATATCCGGCATCTGTCCGCGAAGCTGGATAAGCCCCGAGAAACCGTGAGCGCCAGGCATGTGCAGATCGAGCAGGATCAAATCGGCATCGGGGTGTCGAGTGACGACTTCCGTCGTCGCCTCCATGGTGTCCGCCTCGACGATTTCTGCTTGCGGCGACACCTGTCGCAATGCCTGATTGAGCGCCGCCCGGAAGAGTGGGTGGTCATCGGCAACGATGAATTTCTGGGCAAAAGCCATTGATTCTCCTCCGGCGCTGTCGAGATATGTGGCGAGATAGTCGGTCCACTATCGCCACCTAGACAAAGATGGTTCAACTATTGATTAACGGCATGTTACCCCATGCACTCGTGGAATCCCAAGTATCAAATCATTGGGAAAAAAATCCAGGGATAACCAAAGGGTAAATACGCCGCAAATACATAAAAAAAGTTCGATCGTCTCGGAAAGCTGGCGTGCTTCCCTCCCTTTGGAGTGGCACGAAAAGTACCGGGAGGAAAGCCTCTTTCAAGACGATCGAACGACAATCATCAGTCGATATGAGTAGCGGTCACTCAAATTAACTAGTTATATAGCCGTCACCATGATGATTGACCCAAAAGCCCATTTCAAAACTCGAAATGACGAATCAGGAGCGCACATGGCGATTTTCGATCAGATCCTCCACGACGCCAGGATCGGCGAGTGTCGAGGTATCACCTAGCCCATCGCATTCATTGGCAGCAATCTTGCGCAGGATACGGCGCATGATCTTGCCGGAGCGAGTTTTCGGGAGTCCCGGCGCCCATTGGATCACATCAGGCGTGGCGATCGGGCCGATATCCTTGCGCACCCACTGCTTGAGTTCCTGCTTCAACTCCTCGCTGGGTTCGACGTCATCGTTGAGCGTGACATAGACATAAATCCCCTGACCTTTTATATCATGCGGATAGCCGACGACAGCCGCTTCGGCCACGGATTGATGAGCGACCAGGGACGACTCAATCTCCGCCGTTCCCATCCGGTGTCCGGACACATTCAGCACATCATCGATACGCCCGGTGATCCAGTAATCCCCATCGGCATCGCGACGACAGCCATCTCCGGTGAAGTAGACCCCTTCGTAGGTGGAAAAGTAGGTCTGAACGAAGCGCTCGTGATTGTTCCAGATCGAGCGCGCCTGCCCTGGCCAGGAGTCGAGGATGACAAGATTCCCCTCGGTCGCGCCTTCCAGTCGCTTGCCATCGTTGTCCAGCAGCGCCGGTTGAACGCCGAAGAACGGCTTGGTGGCGCAGCCCGGCTTGAGATCGGTGGCGCCGGGGAGCGGCGTGATCATGTGTCCGCCGGTTTCCGTCTGCCACCAGGTATCCACGATCGGGCAGCGGGAATTGCCGACGACGCGGTAGAACCAATCCCACGCCTCCGGGTTGATCGGCTCCCCCACCGAGCCGAGAACGCGCAACGAGCTGCGCGTGCTGTCGTCCATGATGTGCTCGCCATGCGCCATCAGCGAGCGGATGGCCGTCGGCGAGGTATAGAGAATCGAGACGTTGTGCTTGTCGACGACCTGCCCCATGCGGCCATGGCTGGGGTAGGTCGGCACGCCTTCGAACATCAGCGTGGTGGCGCCGTTGGCCAGCGGCCCGTAGACGATATAGCTGTGCCCGGTAATCCAGCCTACATCGGCGGCACACCAGTAGACTTCGCCATCGTGATAATCGAAGACCAGGCGATGGGTCAGCGCAGCATAGAGCAGATAGCCACCGGAGGTGTGCTTCAGCCCTTTCGGTGTCCCCGTCGACCCGGAGGTATACAGAATGAACAGCGGATCTTCGGCGTTCATCGTCTCGGCGGGGCAATCGGTGGACTGCGGGTCGACGACCTCATCGAACCAGCGATCCCGGCCTTCATGCCACTCGATGTCGCCACCGGTGCGCTTGACCACCAGCACGGACTCGACCACGTCGGTGCCCTCCCGGGTCAGCGCCGCATCGACGTTGTCCTTGAGCGGCACCTGCTTGCCGCCACGTACCGACTCGTCGGCCGTGATGACGACGCGGGATCGGGAATCGACGATACGCCCCGCCAGGGCATCCGGCGAGAAGCCGCCGAACACCACCGAATGCACCGCACCGATGCGCGCACATGCCAGCATCGCCATGGCCGCTTCCGGCACCATCGGCATGTAGAGCGTGACCGTGTCGCCCTTGCCGACTCCCAGGGACTTGAGGCCGTTGGCGAGCTGCGAGACGCGCTGGTGCAGCTCACGGTAGGTGATGGTCTTGTGATCGGCGGGATCGTCGCCTTCCCAGATGATGGCGGGCTGATCGCCCCGGGTTTCCAGATGACGGTCCAGGCAGTTGTGGGCGACGTTGAGTTCGCCATCCTCGAACCAGCGGATATCGACATTGTTCGAAGCGAACGAGGTGTTCTTGATCGTGGCCGGCTTCCGGCTCCAGCTCAGGCTTTCGGCCTGCTCGCGCCAGAAGCCTTCGGGATCTTCGACAGACTGGCGATAGAGCGTCTCGTAACGATCGCGATCGATCCAGGCATCGGCTGCCAAGCGCTTATCGACAGGATATACGCGCTGCTGTTCGCTCATGCTCCAGTCTCCCTGTTGATGACTATGTTCGTACCCGTTCGACGGCGAAAGCCCAACTGGCTCAATGCGATAGACCATCGACGCTCGAGTGGGTCAGCATATAACGGCGGCACCGGGCACCCCCTATTAGACCTTCGTATCAACCAGTGTCGTTCGCCTGTCGCAATCGTGCCAATCAGGCTCGATCCGACGACGACAGGGTCGCCGAAAAGCGAGGCCCGTCGACGCTTCACGCACGGCCGCGGCTCGCGCTGAAACGTCGACAGCCCTGGTGAGGTTCGAGTGGGAAAGAGAAAAAGAAATGGAGAAAAGGGAGCTCGCTGGAACGCCGCCAGCGCTATGCCGGCGACTCCCGATAGGCAAAGGTCAGCGTCGCTCGACAGTGACGGCAGCGATACCGAGTCCCCCTCGAGGCCTGGGAATGGCGCCGCCCGGTGAATCGATGCAGGGTCTCGCAGCGGCAGCGATAGAGATAAGGCGAAGGGCTGGCACGCGCGATGTCGAAACGGTGCGTGACGACCGGCTGCAGACCATAGAGCTTTCGCATCACCGTCTGCCACTCGCGCCCGTGAGGCCGGGCGTTCAGCCCTTCCTCCAGATGGAAGACCAGCCAGTGCGCCATCTCGTGGGGTACGATCTCGTCCATGAAAGCCTGCCGGTTCTCGAGCAGCAGCGTCCGATTAAAACGCAGTCCGCCACGCTGGTAATGCGCCTGCCCGGCGCTCCGGCCGCGCAGGTCGAACCAGATCCTGGGCCGGGGTAGCGCCGGGTGCACCTCACAGGCGAGCCGCCAGGCGGCGTCGGCTCGCTGCAGCAGCCGGCTTTCCAGCGACGACTCGTCGAGCGCCTCCAGCGCCTGGGCGTCACTTTCGCCGAGGGCGGGGGAAACGGGGGAAGAACGCAGATCGATCATGGGATGATAGAATGCCGACGACACGGACGGGCGTCCAGCCCGCCGATCCTTGCCATGGATTCCTGTGGGTCACACGCTCGTATCGATCCCAGGTTCGTATCGGCCGCACATTCATTATCTTCGCCTGATCCGGAGCGCCCTCATGCCTGAACTCTCGTCTGAACGACCGGACGATGCCGTCGAGAGCCAACCGCCGCTGGATGACGACGCGCTGGCGCGCCTCGACGACTACCTGAACGCCGAACGTCTCGGCGAAGAGGCGCCGGATGTCATCAGCGCCCACGGCTATCTGGTGGCGCTTGCCGTCTCGCCTCGGGATATCTCCCCAGAGCAGTGGATCGCCGAGCTTTTCGAGGGAGAGCCTCCTTTCGACGATACCGCCGAGCGCGACGAGATTCTCGGCCTGCTGGAAGCGCTCAAGGCCAACGCCGCCAGCATCCTGGAGCGCGGCCACTGGGTCGAGTTGCCCTTCGATGCCGAGCTGGATGAAGCGGGAGAGATGGCCGCCGCCATCGAGGACTGGTGCGCCGGATTCATGCAAGGCGTCTTTCTCGACGAGGCGGCCTGGTTCTCCCAGGATGAATCGCATGTGGCCGCCCTGCTGCTGCCATTCATGGCGCTGTCCGGCCTGTTCGACGACGAGCCGGAGATCGCGGAGATGGTCACCGAGGACGCACAGTTTGCCGCCCTGGCGGGCCAGCTTCCGGAGTTGACGCTGGATCTCTACCTGCATTTCCGGGTGCCGCCGGAGCCGCCCAAAGGCAAAGGAAAGAGCGCCGCCAGAACATCCGGTGGGCGCAAGCGTGGCCGCAAGCGCTAGGGTCTGAATCAGCGCCGGATCCCGCCGCTACTTGAGCCGTGTCACCCAGGCGTTGAGCGTGCCGAACAGCCACTCTCTCGCCCGCTGCCCCCACGAGCGCCGGGCCCAGCTTTCGGCATCGATATGCTCGCTGGCGGCGAAGTTGCGTTCGAACAGCCGGGCGACTTCGGCCGCGAATTCGGCGTCATCGACCTCCTGGTTGGCTTCGAGATTCCACTGCAGGCTCCAGTGATCGAAGTTGCACGACCCCAGCGATACCCAGTCGTCGACGACGCTGAACTTGGCATGAATGAAATTGGGCTGGAATTCGTAGATCCTGACCCCCGCCTTGAGCAGCCGGCGATAAAACCGCTGCCCGGCGTAGCGCACGCCGGGGTGGTCATGGTGCCCGCCACCGGCCAGCAACAGGCGCACGTCGATGCCGCGGCGGGCGGCGCGAGCCAACGCCCGACGCAGGCTGAGCGTCGGCACGAAGTAGGGCGTGCACAGCCAGAGCCTGCGGCGAGCCGTGCCGATGCGCCCCTGCAGCGAGAGACGAATCGCCTGATAGCGATGTCCCCGCCCCCAGATGGCCCGACCCCGCATGCCGCCGGCAAAGGGTGCCGGCACCGATGCCCCGTGAAGCGACCGCGTCAGACGCGTTCGCGTGCCATCACCGCGCGTCAGCGGAGAATCCCAGACGTGGGCGAACAGCTGCATCCAGTCCTCGACCACCGGCCCCTGAATACGCACCGCGACCTCGTACCAGGCATCGATGAACTCGTCGACGATGCCGAAGCCGCCGGTAAAGGCCGTGACGCCATCGACGACGACGAGCTTGCGATGATCGCGCATCAGGTTGCCGCCCAGCCGCGTCACCGCCAGCGGGTTGAAGAACCGCAGCTCGACGCCGCCGTCCCGCAGTCGCCGCCGATCGCCATGCGACAGCCCCATGCTGCCGACGCCATCGAGCATCAGCTTGACCTCGACCCCACGCGCTGCCGCCGACGTCAGCGCGTCGATGAAATGCTCGGCCAGCGAGCCCGACTCCATCAGATAGAGCTCGATCCACAAATAGTGCCGGGCGCCTTCGATGGCCTCTCTCATGGCAGGCCAGAAACGCTTGCCCTCCGGCAACAGCTCGAAACGGTTACCGTCCTTCCATGTCGCTTGCATTAACTACCTGCCTCCTTGGTCGCTCCCGATTGACGCACGTTTGCGGCGCCAAGGAAAGCGACCGTTCCGGGTCATCGCTGTCGGCTGGGCTTGTCGCTATACTCGGGGATTTGCAGGGGAAATTGCCTCGATGCCAGCGCTCCTGGGGCTTCAATGACTATGGACACCAACGACCGTGATTGAACTTCAACGACTGTGGCACCGCCTGGCCAGTCGCGTGCTCGATCGCTGGCTGGCCTTTCGCCTGGTCGAGCCGGAGCCCTTCCAGCTCGATTCCACGCTGCCGACATTCTATGTCATCGCTCGCCCCTCGATGACCGACGAGCTCGCCGTCGAACGCCTGAGCCGCGATCTCGACCTCCCCGACGCCGGCGAATGGCATCCCTTCGGTCACGGCGGGCTGCCGGCCTGCTTCGCCCTGCCGCGCCTGCGGGGCAGTCGCGGCAAGATCCGGGGCCAGCATTCGGCACATCTGCAGCAGCTGCTGGACGCGCTCGAGGCCGACCCCGAGCTGGACGCGCAGCTGGTGCCGGTCAGCGTGTTCTGGAGCCGCGCCCCGGGCAAGGGCTTCGGCTTCTGGAAGATGCTGGCCGCGGACGACTGGGCCTGGAGCGGGCGTCTGCGCCGGCTGCTCTCGGTGATCGTCAACGGCCGCCATCTGGAGGCGCACTTCGGCGAGCCGATCCGGCTGCGGCCGCTGATCGACGATCCCGCCGTCACCTTGACCCAGCGCAAGGTTGCCCGGGTGCTGCGCGTTCACTTCCGCCGCATTCGCGCTCGAGTGCTGGGGCCGGACATCTCGCATCATCGCACGCTGGTGCGTGGCGTGGTCGATAGCCAACCGGTTCGTCAGGCCGTGCTCGAGGCTGCCGAAACCAATCGCAGCACACCGGCACGCGAGCGCCGGCGCGCCGAGCGTTACGCCCGCGAAATCGCCTCCAACATGTCGTACCCGGTGCTGCGCTTCTTCTATGAAATGCTCAAGCGGCTGTGGAACCGTCTCTATGACGGCGTCGATGTACACGGGCTGGACGCGGTCAAGGCGATCGCCGGCGAGCGCACGCTGATCTACGTCCCCTGCCATCGCAGTCACATCGACTACCTGCTGCTCTCCTACGTGCTCTACCGGGAAGGCCTGATGCCGCCGCACATCGCCGCGGGACGCAATCTCGACATGCCGGTGATCGGCGCGCTGATGCGACGTGGCGGCGCGTTTTTCATGCGCCGCAGCTTCAAGGACAACCGCCTCTACGCCACCGTCTTCAACGAGTATCTGCACCAGCTGATCGCCCGAGGTCATCCGGTGGAATACTTCATCGAAGGCGGGCGCTCGCGGACCGGGCGGATGCTCTCGCCCCGCCCCGGCATGCTGGCGATGACGCTGCGCTCGTTCGCGCGGGACGCGATCCGGGATGTCGCCTTCGTGCCGGTCTACGTCGGCTACGAACGCGTGCTGGAGAGCAACAGCTATCTGCGCGAGCTCCGCGGCGGCCGGAAGAAGAAGGAGTCTCCGCTGGATCTGCTGCGCGTGCTCAAGCATCTCCGCGAGCCTCATGGCCGTGTCACCGTCAGCGTGGGGGAGCCGCTATCGCTGGCCAGCTTCCTGAACGATACGGTGCCGGACTGGCAAGGCGAGCCCGCTTCGACACGCCCGGCGTGGCTGAATCGGGCCGTTCCGCTGCTGGGGGAAACGCTGGCTCGCCGAATCAACGACGCCGCCAGCCTGAATGCCGTCTCGCTGGTAGCGATGACGCTGCTGGCGACGCCGCACCACACCATCGAATCCGATCTGCTGGCACACCACATCGGCCTGCTGGTCAGGCTCCAGAAGCATCTGCCCGGCAGTCGGCGCTGCCAACTGCCGACGGGAGAACCGGCGGAGTGGATCGATCACGCCGTGAATCTGGGCTTCGTCACGCGTCAGCCCCAGGCGCTCGGCGAACTGATTACCGCGCGCCCGGAGCAGGCGACGTTGCTGACCTGGTACCGCAACAACGTACTCCATCTGTTCATGCATCTCGGGCTGGTGGCATTCGCCTTTCGCAACAACGCCGCCTTCTCGCTCGACGACCTCGATGCACTGCTGACGCCGGCCTGGCCGCTGCTGGCGCAGGAGCTCTATTTCGCGCCACCGGACGATCCACGACAGCGCCTGGCGGATACCCTCGACGTATTGACGGAAGAAGGCCTGCTGCAAGCCACCGACAACGGCTGGCGCCGGCAGCCCGGGCATCTCGAATCCAGCGAACATCTGCGACTGCTGGGGCAACCGGTGCAGCCCACGCTGGAGCGCGCCTATCTGCTGCTGGCATCGCTGCTGCGCTATCCCAGCGGCGAGCTGACCCGGGAAGTGCTGGAAGAACACAGCCGTCAACTGGCCGAGCGCCTGACGCTGCTGGCTGGGCTCAACGCCCCGGAGTTCTTCGACAAGCGTCTGTTCAGCGGATTGCTGGACACGCTCGAACAGCAAGGCTGGCTACGCGTCGAGAACGAGCATCTCTTCTACGAAGAATCGCTGCCGCGCCTGCAACGACGCAGCCGGGCGCTGTTCGACCCGGAGCTGCGCCACCGCCTGGTGCGGTTGACGCGCCAGTAGGCCTCGCTTTTCCTCCAACGGCCTGTCAGGCCAGGCGCCGCGCGGCCTCGCGACGGCGCTTGAGTTCGTAGATCACCGCCATCCCCACCGTGAAGAGAATCATCAGCAGCGCCAGCGCGTTCACCGCCGGGGTCAGCCCCGTGCGAACCTTGGAGGCGATGTAGATCGTCAGCGTCGTGTCGTAGCCGGCGACGAACAGCGTGGTGTTGTAGTTCTCCAGCGATTGCAGGAACGCCAGCACCGCCGCCGACAGGATGGCCGGCTTGAGATACGGCAGCAGGATCCGGCGGAACATCTGCCATTGGCTGGCGCCGAGATCCAGGGCCGCGCGTTCCAGCGTGCGGTCGAAGCGCTGAAGCCGAGCCGCCACCATCAGCATGACGTAGGCAGCGATAAAGGCGCTCTGGGCGATGATGGTCAAGGCGATGCCCCCGTTCACGCCCCAGTTCCGCCAGAAGATCAGCGTCGAGATGCCGATGATCACCCCCGGCGTCAACAGCGGCGACAGGATCAGCGCGTAGATGAAGGATTTGCCGCGCCCCTCGACCGTGGTCAGGAACAGCGCGCTCGCCACGCCGATGGGCAGCGCCAGACACAGCACGCCGACGGCTACCAGCAGGCTGTTGACCAGCGAGCTCCACATCCCGCCATCGGCCCACAGCGCCGAAAACCACTGCAGCGTGGTGCCGGTCCAGGGCGTGACGGTCGGGAAGCGGCTTTCGTTGAACGTCGCCGCCGCCATGATCACCAGCGGCAGAAACAGATAGACGAAGAAAACCAGCAGGTAGGCCTTGAGCGCCCAGGAGAAGAATCGCGATGAACTCATGAAGCGCTTTCCCTATTTGGCAATGTCGCCGAGCCCGACCTTGAAAATCCGCATGATGACGGTGACGAAGACGATACACAGCACCAGCAGCAGGAAGGCATAGGCGGCTCCCTGATTCCAGTCCCCGCCTTCGAAGAACCAGTTGTAGATGATCTGCGTGAACCAGCGGCTGCCCGGCGAACCCAGCAGCGCCGGTACCGCATAACTGCCGGCCGCCAGCATGAACGTCATGATGCAGCCCGTGGCGATGCCCGGCTTGGCATGGGGAATCACGATACGCCGATGGGTGCGGCCCCAGCCTGCGCCCAGATCCCGCGCGGCGCGAATCTGGTTGGAATCCAGGCTTTCGATGGCGTTATAGAGGGGAAAGACCATGAACAGGATGTAGGCATAGACCATGCCCACCAGCACGCCGATATCGCCATTCAGAAAGCGGATCGGCCGGTCGATCAGGCCCAGCGCGAACAGCAGCTCGTTGAGCGGGCCGCGAAAGGCGAAGATGATGTACCAGGCGAAAGTGCGAAGAATCTCGTTGATCCAGAACGGGATGATCAACAAAAGCAGACACAGGGCCGCCTGCCCCGGTGTCGCGACCTTGGCGAGATAATAGGCCAGCGGGTAGCTGACGATCAGCGTCAGCACGGTGACGAGAACACTCGACCAGATCGTCTTGAAGAAGATCGCGAGGTGGATGTCGTTGTTGAAGAAGGTGGCGTAGTTGGTCAGCGACCAGACATCCTTCTCGCCGCCGCGTTCGGCCGGCAGCAGCGAGGGATGAAACGAGTAGTCGATCATCTGCCATTGCGGCAACAGCACCATCACGATCAGCCAGATCCCCAGCAGCGCCACGATGGCCATGGTCAACGGAACGCCGAAGCGATTACGCAGTTGCTGCCACATCGATGGCCTCCTCGCTCGGCTGACCCGCTTCGGCACCCGCCAGCACCACCGCCTGATTCGGCGCATAGTCCAGCCGGCAAGCGCTACCGACGGCGAACTGGCCTTCGAGTTCCCCTGCCGCTGCGTGCGGCAGATGGGCCCGGATCATCGGCCCCTGCTCCAGCGCGATTTCCAGCGTCAGCCACGCCCCTTCGAAGTGCTCGGTCCGGATCACCCCGCCGAGCGGCAGGCGCCGATCGTCGGCGGGCCCCACGCGCCACTGCTCGGGACGGACATAGAGCGTCGCCTCGTCTCCCGGTTCGACCGGGTCCATGGCGTGGCCTGTCAACGGTGCCGGCAGCCCGACATCCAGGGTCGCCATTCCGCCCTCCCGGGCCACGACACGGCCCGGGAACCGGTTGTTCTCACCCACGAAATTCGCCACGAAGTCGGTCTTCGGCTGGCGATACAGCGTCATCGGGTCGGCGACCTGCTGGATGCGCCCTTCCGACATCACGGCGACCCGATCGGACATGGTCAACGCCTCGCCCTGATCGTGCGTGATGTAGATGAAGGTGATGCCGGTCTTGCGCTGAATCGCCTTGAGCTCGGTGCGCATATGCTGGCGCAGCTTGAGATCCAGCGCCGACAGCGGCTCGTCCAGCAGCAACACCCTGGGCTCGACGGCCAGGGCCCGAGCGATCGCGATTCGCTGCTTCTGGCCACCGGAAAGATCGGCGACCGGCTTGTCTCCGCTGCCGCCCAACGCCACCAGCTCGAGCAGTTCATCCGCTCGCCGGCGACGCGCCTGACGGTCGATGCCCCGCACCTCCAGGCCGAACTCGATGTTCTGGTAAACGCTCATCAGCGGAAAGAGCGCCAGATTCTGGAAGATCATCGCCGTCGGGCGGCGATTGACCGGCACCCGGGTCATATCCGTGCCGCCGATGGCGACGCTGCCTTCGCTGGGCGTGAGAAACCCGCTGATCATGTTCAGCAACGTGGTCTTGCCGCAGCCGGAGGGGCCGAGAAAGCTGAAGAACTCGCCCGACTCGATCTCCAGCGAAGTCGGCTGAATCGCCGTGAAATCGCCAAATCGCATGGCGACCTGGCGCAGGGATACGCGACCGTCCATGACGTCCTCTTGGAATGATATCGTTACCGTAATTCCATGGTATCTCGACGATTCCCCGTGTCGTCTCACACGGGGAATCGTGGCGAGAGAGGCTTACGCCGACAGATAACGATCCTGATACTCGTTACGCAACGCGACGTACCACGGGTCCTGCACCGGCCACCACCAGAGGTTGTCCAGGTCCTGCTGGGTGTAGGAATCCCTGAAGAACTGGCGGGTCGCCTCGGGCAGCAACTCCTCGGCGCCGACGGCAGTGGAGTTGTAGCCGGTCGACTTGACGAACATCGCTCCCGCTTCCGGGGTGTAGTACCAGTTGATCAACTCGTAGACCGCGTCGACATTCTGCGCATTCTGGGGAATCACGAAGCCTTCCATCCACGCCATGGCGCCTTCCTTCGGCGCGCCATACGCGATGGGTTCGCCTTCGCTCTGCAGCCGGAAGGCGGTGCTGTCCCACGTCTGGCCGATCAGCGCGCCGTTGGTACGGAAGGCACCCTGCGCTTCGTTCTCGGTCGACCAGAACTGGATGACCATGTCCTTGTGCTTGAGCGCTTCGCCCAGGATGACATCGAAATTGGCGCGCATCGCCTCTTCGGTCTTGAACGAATCGAGCAACGGCCGTGGCAGCTTGCCCTGCCCTTCCAGCCACAGGCCGATGCCGACCAGTGCGGAGTGCGCCCGCACGGTCACGCCGGGGCCGATTTCCGGGTTCCACAGATCGCCATAGCTCAATCGGGATCGGTCGATATCCGTGTATCGGGTGTTGTAGGCGATGGCCTCGGTGCCCCAGTCCGACGGCGCAAAATAGCGCTTTCCATCGACCACGCCGCCGACTTCCGAGCCCGTCATCGCGGTATCCAGGCAGCCATCCCAGCGAATACGCGACGTATCCAGAGGCTGGATCAACTGATAATCCAGGTAGCCAGGCACACGGTCCACGGTAGGCATGATCACATCGAACCCGGAACCATCGGTGGCCCGCAACGAATTCATCAGTTCGTCATTGGTGCCATAGGGCGTGAAGGTCGCCTTGATGCCGGTCTTGGCGGTGAAATCCGCGAGCATTTCGTCGGTGAAATAACCCGCCCAGGCGTAAATGCGCAGCGTCTGATTCTGGGCAAAAGCGCGATTGATATAGAAAGGTACCGAAGCGGCGGCACCGGCAGCCGCAGCCCCCTGCAAGAAACGACGACGGGAGAGGGTCATCGAAAGGTCTCCTGTTGTTTGTCGAACCGCCGCCCGGGTTCGCAAAAATACCGGCTAGCGGAAAACATTGTTATACGACAGACCTGTTACGACAGCGTGACGTTTCGTATTGGCATTTCGTGGTTATTGAACGTCCGCTCAAAAAGAGATTACCAGCCTGTCATGGAAAAGACATCTGAACGAAGGTCCAGAACGGAGAGGCAAGGGGCAAGGGGCAAGGGGCAAGGGGCAAGGGGCAAGGGGCAAGGGGCAAGGGGCAAGGGGCAAGGGGCAAGGGGCAAGAACCGATTAAAAAGCGGCCGAGCCGCGACGGCAAGTGCCGAAACGTCAACGGACAATCTTTCACCCACGAAAAAGCCGGCCCTGAGGCCGGCTTCGTTCGATAGAGTGGCTCAAACAGCCACTCGAATCGGATTCAGCTTAGAAGCTGTAGACAGCACCGAAGGAAACGCCATCACCCTGGTCGTCTTCACGGTCACGAACCACACCCTCGACGAAGGTGTACATGGCCGGAGAGATGTTGTAGGTGACACCAGCCACGACTTCGTTGAAGGACTGGTCGCCGTCGCCATCGCCATACGTGGTGGCATAACCGGAGTCGCTTTCGGCATCAACATACTGGTAGGAGCCGTACAGATCGCCGTAGCCGTAGCCCCAGCGTGCACCCAGCGCGTAGAAGTCGACGTCGCTGTCGTCATCGTCGCCATCCAGACGCTCGGCCTTGGCGGCCAGGCGCAGCGTGTCGATGGTGTACTGCGCGGTCAGGCCATACGCATCGCCCGGATCGAAGCTGTCACCCACGCCGACGCCCGCGTCAGCATCCGCAGACTCGATGGTGCCTTCGTAGGTACCCAAGTTGTCGTAGACAGCTGCCACGGAGAAGGCGCCGACGGCATACTTCACACCGCCGAAGAAGGAGGCATTGTTGTCGCGATCGACTTCATATTCGGAATCATAGGCCGCGCCGTCGAAGGTGCTCTGCGCGTCACCCTTGAACTGGCTACCAACGGCGAACTGGAACCCGCCCAGCACCGGAGACATGTACTGCAGCTTGTCGCCTTCGCGGTCATCGTTGATGTCATTGCCGCCCATCAGAGCAGTAGTGGAATCAGATGTGTCGAAGGATTCGTTATTGGCGATCGGATCCTGGACCCAGTCGTCGATCAGCGTATCCCAGGAACCGACACGGAAGTCACCGAAGTTGCCTTTCAGACCCAGGTAAGCCTGGTCACCGGAGTTGATGCCGCCGTTGATTTTCTCTTCATCGGCATTGTGCTCGAACTCGGCCTTGAAGTAGCCGGTCAGACCCGGGTTGATGATGTGCTGGCCGGAGAAACCGACAGTGGAGCCGTTGTCGGTCAGCTCGTCTTCAGAATGGCCGTCACCGTCTTTGGTGCTGTAGTAGGCCATCTGGATATTGCCGTAGATGTCGAGCTGCGTGCCGTCCTGGTTGTAGACAGTCGCTGCCTGGGCAGCAGCGGAGGCGCCCAGGGCACCAGCAATAGCAGTCGCTAAGAGCGTCTTTAACTAGCTTACTGTTCGATCGTGTCTGCAGATGCAGTCGGCTTCGGCACCTTCAACCAGCTTCGTCACGCGAACGAATGACGGCTGTGGAACTTGGAAGCCTTGTTATTGTCCAATGCTCGCCCGGAATACCGGGCTTTAAAGGAACGCAACAAGAAAAAAACACTGTTTTCGTTCCCTGCGTGAACTCCCGATTTCCATCCCATGCCAGGGGTCGGTCGGTAATACCGGGCGCTCGAAGCCTAGCCTCGGGCGATGACAATCCCATGACACCCCACGGCCAGGCAAGTAAAAACGGGAGGACATCGTACGACTCAACGTCGCATCAAGACTAAAGTTCAACGGCTCGTTACACGGTCTGTTTGCCGGACTCCACCCTTCTCCCGGTTCACTCCTGCGGGCGTTGCCCGTGCTTGGCCAGTAGCGCCCCGATCTTGCGATCCAGCTTTTCCGACCGCTGCTGCGTTTCACGCGCTTTCTGTTTCTTCTGCAAGGCTTCCAGCTGTCGCTTGGCGTGCTTGGCCTCGTCGACCGTGACGAGCTCGCAATCCTCCCCCGCCATGTCGACACGCCGCGCCCCCTCTCGCACCGATTTCAGATAGCGCGGCAGATGCACGTAGCAGGCCAGGGCGCGACGAACCAGCTTCTCGGGCCAAGGCTCCACCTCGCACAGATCGAGATGGATACCGGTTTTCAGCGGCCGCGTATGGCCCTTGAAGAACGTCTTGGGATAACGCTTGTACCACTGGGCAAGCAATGCATGTGGAGAAGGCGCTTCGTGTTCGGCACCAAACGCCAGCGAATCCTGCGGCTGCTCGGGACCTGCCCCGGCCAGCGCCGGGTCATCCGGTGAAGTGGGTAAATGCGTATCGGGCGAGAGCGAGGCGGCGTCGTCAACCGGAGGCTCAGCGCGAGTGGTCTCCACGGCTTCCGCGACCTGCCCCCCTTCTTGCTGCGCTGTCTCGGAAGGTGAACTATCAAGTGGCGGCGCCGAAGTCAGGCGCTGCAGCGGAGAGACCGGTTGCCCCGGATTCGGGCGGGTGGCGGCCTCGCCCTCTTTCGGCCGAGGTCGCCGGAATGCCAGGTTCCCCAGCCCACGCGTCCGGGTTCCGCCATCCGGTTCTTCGTTATGATCCCGTCCCTTGACCACCATGGGATCCAGTTCCGCCAGGGCAAGCAATCGCTCCTTGAGCGCCCGGTTTTCGGCCTCCAGGGCCCGGCACCGCTCTTTCTCGGCTTCCAAAGCAGCTTGACCCGCTTCGACCTGGTGCTCGATGGCAGCCAGGAGCGCCTGTGTTCGATCCGTCAACACGGCACAACTCCTCTCAAGTCCTCTCAGTCAACATCGGGACACGCCGTCGCTCATCCTGACGACAGGCACTCCATCCCGCTCGAGCGCATGATTTCTCTTGGGCGCATGGCTTCTTTGGCGACTCAGCCAGACCCAGGCGTGCGGCGATATTGGACGAAAGCATAATTCGGCCGATCCGGCTCCGACACCATGGGGATGCGCTCCACTTCCTCCCACTGGTCACGCTCGACGTCCGGGAAGAAGGCATCGCCCTCCACCTCGACATCCACCTCGGTGAGGTGGAGCCTGTCGGCAACCGCCAGCGCCTGCCGGTAGATCTCGCCTCCGCCCATCACCATGATTTCATCCGCGCCGTCGATCAACGCCTGATGATCGGCGAGTTGCAGCGCCTCGTCCAGCGAGTGACACACCCGAATGCCCTCGCGCTGGTAGTGAGAATCGCGCGTTATCACGATATTGAGCCGTCCCGGCAGCGCACGGCCGATCGACTCGAACGTCTTGCGCCCCATCACCAGCGGCTTGCCCAGCGTGAGGGACTTGAAGCGCTTCAGGTCTTCGGGCAAATACCAGGGCAGGCGGTTGTCCACGCCGATGACGCGATTGCGCGACATCGCCGCGATCATCGCCACCGGTGTTTCCAGCTTCAGTGATTTCACATCGTTCATACGGCGATCGGGGCCTTGATGGATGGGTGAGACTCGTAGCCCTCGATCGCGATGTCCTCGAAGCGGAAGTCGAACAGATCATCGACCGCCGGATTGAGCTTCAACCTCGGCAGCGGCAATGGCTCGCGGGAGAGCTGCAACCGGGCCTGATCGAGATGATTGAGATAGAGATGGGCATCCCCCAGCGTATGCACGAATTCGCCGGGCTTCAGCCCGCAGACCTGGGCGACCATGTGGGTCAGCAGCGCATAGCTGGCGATATTGAACGGCACGCCCAGGAAGATGTCCGCGCTGCGCTGATAGAGCTGGCACGATAGCTCGCCGTTGGCGACATAGAACTGGAACAGCGCGTGACAGGGCGGCAACGCCATCTCGTCGACCAGGGCAGGGTTCCAGGCCGAGACGATGTGGCGGCGAGAGTCCGGGTTACGGCGTATCTGCTCGACCACCTTGGCGATCTGATCGATATGCTCGCCATCGGGCGCGGGCCAGCTGCGCCACTGGTAACCGTAGACTGGCCCAAGATCGCCATCGGCATCCGCCCACTCGTCCCAGATGGTGACGTTGTGCTCGTGCAGGTAGGCGATATTGGTATCGCCCCGCAGGAACCAGAGCAGCTCATGGATGATCGAGCGCAAGTGGAGCTTCTTGGTGGTCACCAGCGGGAAGCCCTCGCGCAGATCGAAACGCATCTGGTGGCCGAACACGCTAAGCGTGCCGACACCGGTGCGATCGGCTTTTTCAACGCCGCTGTCGAGCACGCGCTGCATCAAGTCGAGATAGGGCCGCATGGGCACGCTCCTTTACGGTGACAGGCCCATCGCGGGAGATGAGCCTGTCGAAACACTTTATCAAATTCGAAACGGCTGGAGATCGGAGCATTCGCTCGCTCGGCGCGCCCCGCTCAGCGGGCAGTTCGATCCTCGCGCGCGTCGTCGACCCCATTGTGCCGCGACCAGACGATCAGCGCGATACCGGCAAGAATCATCGGCAGCGACAGCAACTGGCCCATGGTCAGCCAATCGAAGGCGATGAAGCCCAACTGCGGATCCGGACGACGAAAGAATTCGGACAGGAATCGAAACGCGCCGTAGCAGATCAGGAAGAGCCCCGAGACGAAGCCGCGCCGGCGCGGCGTCAGCGAGACGATCCAGAGCACCCCGAACAGCACGACACCTTCGAGGAAGAATTGGTACAACGAAGAGGGATGACGCCCCTGCCCGCCCATGCCCGGGAAGACCAGCGCCCAGGGAACGTCGGTCACGCGGCCTGGCAGTTCATGGTTGATGAAATTGCCGATGCGTCCGGCACCCAGTCCGATCGGCACCAGCGGCGCGATGAAATCCGTCAGCTGGAAAAACGCCAGGCCGTGCTTGCGCGCGAACAGCAGCGCCGCCACCAGCACCCCCAGCAGGCCGCCGTGGAAGCTCATGCCGCCGTCCCAGACCTGGAATATCCACAGCGGGTTTTCCAGCAAGCGGTCCAGGCCGTAGAACAAGGCATAGCCGATACGACCGCCGAGCACGACTCCCAGCGCCCCGTAGAACAGCATGTCGCCGATATCGTCCGGCTTGAGCCCCAGGCGGTCGGCGCGTCGGCGCCCAAGCCACCAGGCCCCCACGAAGCCGATGACGTACATCAGCCCGTACCAGTGCACCTTGAGCGGGCCCAACGAAATGGCCACCGGGTCGATCTCGGGGTAAGCCAGCATGCTTTCTCCTTGGCTACGAAAGAGTTAAGGGAAACGCTGAATAAATCGGCGAGCAGGATGAAGTGGGCGGCACTCCGTCGCAAGGCGCACGGAGCGCAGGAACCGGAGCATATGGGTTATATGTGAGGATTCCGACCGGGCTGGCGCTCCAGCACCGCGCAACGAAGCCGATTCACCTGCGCAGACATTTATGCAGTGTTTCCTTAGCCGATCATCAGCTTGATCCCTACCACGATCAGCAGGAGGGCAAAGATACGTCGCAGCGTCCTGGCAGGCAATGCATGAGCGACTTTGACCCCGACCCGGGCCATTGGCACGCTGGTCACCATCAGGCCGAGAAACGCCGGCCACATCACGTAGCCCGTCGCCCCCGCGGGTAGCGTCATCTCGCCCCAGCCCACGACGACGTTGGTCACGGTGCCGATCAGCGCGATCGGCAGGCCGATCGCCGAGGAGGTTCCCACCGCTTCCGTCATGCGGCTGGTGAAGCGCGACAACCAGGGCACCGACATGACGCCGCCGCCGACGCCGAACAAGGTCGAGACGCCGCCGATCACCGTCCCGGCCAGCGTCATCGGCCAGCGGCGCGGCACCCGGCCCCGGGTTGCCGGCGGGCGCGTCAACAGCATCTTCAGTGCCATCAGCACCGCGAAAACGCCAAACAGGCGTGTCAACGCATGCCCGGGCAGGGCCGACGCCAGCAGTACGCCGACAATACCGCCGACGATGAGCCCCGGTATCATCAGCCGCAGCCAGTCCTGGCGCACGCTACCGCGGCGCCAGTGGCCCCAGGCCGAGGACGCCCCGGTCACCACGATCGTCGCCAGCGACGTTCCGACCGCCAGATGCGCGACCACGGCAGGATCGAAACCTTGCGCCAGAAAGGTGAAGACCAGCGCGGGAACGATGACGATGCCGCCGCCGATGCCGAACACGCCGGCCATCAGACCGGCAGCGGCGCCGACCAGCAGATAGATCGCGATGGCGGTCAGCATCGGACGCCCCTTGCAAAATCGGATGAAAACGACGAAACATCGCCCAGCGTCGGGACAACGTTCGGATTGAGGAAGACTGACATGAAGCGATCCTGTAGAGAGCGAGGCATCGGTTGGCTGGGGCGCGAGTGTCGCCGCCTCGGCGTCAAGCCACCGGCGGTGTTGGGCGCGAGTCGCTAGCGTGCTCATGTTACGCTGCCGTCGGGGTCGTGTCATGGCAGCGCCCTCTCACCGGCTCTTCTCTTGCCTGTCAGGAGGCAGCTCATGTGCCTGATCGTGTTCGATTGGCAACCCGAATCTGCAGTCAAGCTGCGCCTTGCCGCCAACCGCGACGAGTTCCATGCCAGACCGGCCGAGCCGCTGCACAGTTGGCCGGACGCCGAACTGATCGGCGGTCGCGACTTGCTGGGCGGCGGTACCTGGCTCGCGGCGACGCACTCCCGCGTGGCCGCACTGACCAACGTTCGGGACGGTCTGGCACCGGTGCTCCCCGACGCCCCCAGTCGCGGCCAGCTCGTTCGCCAGGCGCTGGAGACCGATGACCTGACGGAATGGCTGAGCAGCCTGGCCGAAGGCGGCGCCGAACCTTACGCCGGTTTCAACCTGCTGGTCATGGCGGAGGATCGGCTCTGGACGTTTCATCACAGCCGTCACGGGACCCGCTGGCAACGGGTGGTGCCCGGCCTGCACGGGCTCTCCAACGCCACGCTGGATACGCCCTGGCCCAAGCTCGTCCGTGCCCGCGACGCCTTGCGGCGGTCGCTGGGCGCGTCGGACTGGCGAATCGGGATGTGGTCGGCCATGCGTGACGTTTGCCCGGCACCGGACGACGAACTGCCGGATACCGGTATCGACCGGGACCGGGAGCGCTTTCTGTCGCCGCCGTTCATCGAGGGGCAGGCGTACGGGACGCGGGCGACGACCCTGGTCACGGTCACCGCCGAAGACACGACACTGGAAGAGCGGCGATTCGGCCCCGGCGGCGAGCCGATGGGCCAGATGACACGCTTGGCGGCGAGCGCGCCGGATCAATCCTGAGGCGGCAGCAGGTGCCCTATCTGCCAGTCCGTCATCCGCTGGCGCAGGTGCGCTCTGACCACCGCCGTGGTGGGCAGGGAGAGCGTCTCCGCCACCAGCGATCGGGCATCCTCGATGCTGACGCGGCGAATCGCCGCCCGCACTCGGGGCAGGCTGGGCGCGTTCATCGACAGCGCATCGAAGCCCATGCCCATCAGCAGCAGCGCGCCGGAGGGATCGCCCGCCAGCTCGCCGCAGACCGAAGCCGGAACCCCGAGCCGCTGGCTCTCCTCCGCGAGCCGTGCCAACGCGTTGAGCACCGCCGGATGACAGGCGTCGTAGAGACTGGCGACACGCGCATTGTTGCGATCGACCGCCAGCAGGTACTGGGTCAGGTCGTTGCTTCCCACCGAGAAGAAGTCGACGCGCTCCGCCAGCGCCGAAAGCTGGTAGAGCGTCGCCGGCACCTCGATCATCACGCCCACCTTGGGCGATGCCACCTCGATGCCGTCCTCGGCGAGCTCCTGCCGGGCACGCGCCAGCAGGCGCAGCGCGGTATCGACCTCGTCCACGCTGGTGATCATCGGCAACAGGATACGCAGGTTGTCCAGCTCGCGGGAGGCCATCAGCATGGCCCGCATCTGGACCATCAGCACTTCGGGATGATCGAGGGTAACGCGAATCCCCCGCCAGCCGAGGAACGGGTTGGCTTCGTTGATGGGGAAGTAAGGCAGATCCTTGTCACCGCCGATGTCGAGCGTACGCATCACCACCGGCAGGGGCGCGAAGCTGGAAAGCTGCTCGTGATAGAGCCGCGTCTGCTCCTGCTCGCTGGGGAAGCGTTCGTTCATCATGAACGGCACTTCCGTGCGATAGAGGCCGACACCGCTGACACGCGGCTTGAGCTGCGCCACCATATCGACCGCCAACCCGGTATTGACCATCAGCGGCATCCGGTGACCATCGGAGGTTTCGCTGGGCAGATGCTGTTCGTGCTCCAGCACTTCCGCCAGCGCCCGTTCCTCCTTGATCAAGCGCTCGTAGCGCTTGGCCAGCTGAGGCTCGGGGCGCACGAACAAGCGCCCCCGGTGGCCGTCGAGAATCGCCTTGGCCCCGTTGATCCGAGGCAACGGCAGATCGACCATGCCCAGCACCGTCGGGATACCCATGGCCCGCGCCAGGATCGCGACATGCGAGTTGCTGGAACCCCGGATCGACACCAGCGCGGCCAGACGCCCCCTGGGCAGTTCGCCCAGCGTTGCCGCACTGATCTCGTCACCCACCAGGATGGTATTGTCCGGGTACGTAGAAGGCGTCATTTCGTTGCCTTCCTGGAGGTGCGCCAGCACTCGGCGGCCCAGATCGCGAATATCCGTTGCGCGCTCGCGGAGATAGCCGTCGTCGACGCGCTCCAGGTATTGGGTATGGCGGCGCACCACATCGGCAAGCGCCCCCGGTGCCCACTGCCCTTCGCGAATCCGCTTTTCGACCTCGTTGCCCAGCGCGGCATCGCCCAGCATCTGCTGGTAGACATCGAAAAGCGCCAGTTCCTGGGTGGAGATACGGCTGGCAAGACGCGCGCCCGCCTTGCGAATATCCTCGCGAACGTGGGCGAGCGCCGCATGCAGGCGCACCACCTCGGCATCCGGATCGGTGGGTATCAGATCGGGAACGCTGTCCAGGTCCGCCGGCGGCGCGATCACCACGATCTCGCCGATCGCCATCCCCGGCGATGCCGCCACGCCGGAAAACATCGCCTGCCCGTCAGGCTCGGTGGGGCGGTTGAGCGTGCCCGACACCAGCGCGTGGGCCAGCACACCGGCCAGCTGCGCCGCCATAGTGACCAGAAAGGCCTCGTCACCTTCGTCGAAGCGGCGTTTTTCCTGCTGCTGAACCACCAGCACCCCCAGCATTCGGCGCTGGTGGATGATGGGCACGCCAAGGAAGCTCGAAAAGCGTTCCTCCCCAGTCTCGGCAAAATACCGAAACTGCGGATGACCCGGCGCATCCTCGAGATTCAGCGGCTCCTCCCGCTGGCCGACCAGGCCGACCAGGCCCTCGCCCAGACGCAACGTCACGATACCCACGGCCTGGGTACGCAAACCGATGGTGTCCATCAGCACCAGACGATCGCGCTCGCGGTCGAAAAGATAGATGGAACAGACATCGGTGCGCATCGCCTTGCGGATGCGGCGCACCATGGTGGCCAGCGCGGCATCCAGGCTACGGGCGCCGTTGACTTCCTGAACGATGCGGCGAAGGGTATCGAGCATGAGCCTTTTTCTTGTGGGCGAGGTGATCCTCGTCGTGGCATCGGGACGGGCATTGCCGGCCCCCTGATAAGAGCTTCGAAAGCAGGCGCCTCGAAAGCCGATATCAGGGGCACGCCGGGCACCCATGGATCTGTTGGCGGCCTTGCCCTAAAGCCTGGCCATTTCCTCCAGTGACAGTCGATGAAACTCGGGCGCCAGCTCTCGTAGCGCGCGCCGGTATACCTCGCGCTTGAACGAGACGACCTGGCCCAGAGGATACCAGTAACTTACCCATCGCCAGCCATCGAATTCCGGTTTGGGCGTGCTATCGACACAAACCCGACTGTCGTGACAGCGAATCTTCAGTAAAAACCACTTCTGTTTCTGACCAATACAGATTGGTTTCGAGTGCGTTCGGACCATGCGTCGGGGGAGACGGTAACGCAGCCATCCTCGCGTACAGGCCACCACATCGACATCCCTCGAGGTCAACCCGATCTCCTCCTCGAGTTCCCGGAAGAGTGCCTGATGCGGTGTTTCGCAAGCCTTGATACCTCCCTGCGGAAATTGCCACGCCTCCTGACCCGCCCGACGCGCCCAAAGCAGCTGGCCGTCACAGTTGGCAATGATGATGCCAACGTTCGGCCGAAAGCCATCGGCGTCTATCACAGCGTTCACCTTAGCTCAATCGTCGTTGACATCATTCTTCCACAAAGCGAGAAAGGGCATCAATACGCCTTAAGCCAACCCGCCATAAAACCTTGAAAAGAAGGATTCTTATCCTGTCACCGTTGGTGACGAAGACTTGATCGACCGGTGCCGACAGCCGAGCGCGACCGGCGTGGGCAAATCCGCGGGAGTTTGCGATACTGCCGAGCGCTCGGGCTCATGCCTCCGAGCGACAAGATTCCTGATCGACAACTTGATCCACAAAACATGCGGTACGCAAACGGGAGCCAACCTTGAGCCTGGCCATCTTCGATCTCGACAACACCCTGCTGAGCTGTGACAGCGACCATGCCTGGGGCGAATTTCTGGTGGAGCAAGGCGCCGTGGATGGCGACGCCTATCGTCGCGCCAACGATCAATACCTGCGGGACTATCAAGCCGGCCAGCTGGACATCATGGCGTATCTGTCGATGGCGCTGAAACCGTTGAGCGAGCATAGCGAAGAGCAACTCAACGCCTGGCATCAACAGTTCATGGCCTGCAAGATCGAACCCCACATCCTGCCGCAGGGCGAAGAATTGCTGGCCTGGCATCGTCAGCGCGGGGATTTTCTGCTGATCGTCACCGCCACCAATCGCTTCATCACGGGCCCTATCGCCCAGCGTCTGGGGGTCGACGATCTCATCGCCATCGAGCCAGAGCGCGAGAACGGGCGCTATACCGGTCGCGTCGAAGGGGTTCCCAGCTACCGCGAAGGCAAGGTCACGCGGATCCGGCAATGGCTGGAAGATCAACCCGCCCTGACGCTGGACGACGCCTGGTTCTACAGCGATTCGATCAACGATCGCTACCTGCTCGAGGAAGTGGCCACGCCCGTGGCGGTCGACCCGGACGACGCGCTCAGAGCGCTGGCCAACGAGCGAAACTGGCGCGTGCTTTCGCTGAGATAGCCATCGGCGCCATCCTGAGCGGGTGGCTCGCCGGACTGAGCCGGTGGTTCGGCGGAAAGGCCTAGACATGATGCAGACAAGTTATAGGCAAGGCGTAAACCGAGAAGCCCCGACCAAGGCCGGGGCTTCCACAGTTCGATAACGGCAAGACGGCCGGCTTGCGGCCGAGGGTCACTCCGTCCGCACGGACCGGTCACCTGGCGCCCGAGCCGCGTCGACAGGCGCGTGCGCCGCATGCAGACGACCGATCAACTGATCCTCGAGATCGAATCGCTCCGTCATGCTTCCACCGAGCTTCTCCAGCCAGCCGGGGAGACGGTCGGTGTAGCGCTGACAACGCGACGGCGTGGCGTATTCGTTATCGAAATCGAGTACCAGCTGCGTCGAGGCATCGACCCGCGCCAGCAGCTCGTCGGCCACCGCCAGCGCTTCGCGATCCTCGAAGGCTCTGGCCTCTTCTCGCAACTGCGGGTAGATCTCGAAATGCCCGGCGCTGATGTAATCCATCAAGGCTTCACTGAAGGTATCGATGCGCGTCTTGGACACCGCCGAGAGGTCGGCATCGCAGAATTCACGCAGGTCGACCAGCGTCACGAGCATGTCGTAGCGCTGCTCCAGCCATCGATCGATCAAGGCATGAACGCCACCCCAGCGCTCCTGAGCGGTCTTGCAATCTTCCAGCATGATCAGCCTCTCCCCCGTCGCCTCTCTCCCTCATCGCGTGTTCCAGGAGACATGGCAGCCTGCTTCAGGAAACCTGCCCCGCCGGCTCGCGAACCGTCCTACCACTGTAGCGCACTCGAGATACGATCATCATCACCGGAATGATGCCCAGGACGACGAATCCGGCCAATGTCCACTGCGGCAACGTCACGCCCCACAGGGCCCCCTCGACCGCCGCGCATTCGCCGGAACCATGCAGCACCCGGGACATGACGTCCCACAACGGCAACATGTCCATCATGTAATCCAGGCCAGGGCCGCAGCTGGGCACGCTGTCCGGCGGCAGGGTCTGCAGCCAGACGTGCCGCCCCGCCACGCCGATTCCGCCCAGCACCGCGAGCAATGACAGCACAGCATAGACGATCCCGCCCCAATGCCTGGGATTGTGAATGGCGCCGATCAGGAAGACGATCCCCGCGGATATCACGGCGACGCGCTGAAAGATGCACAGCGGGCAGGGCTCGAGACCGACGCCATACTGCAGATAAAGGGCGACGGCCATCATGAAGCAGCACATCACCAGACCCAGCACGCACCACTGACGAACGCTTGCCTGCGCTATCCAACGCTTGATTTGCATGTTCCTTCCCACTGCAAGCCGGAACACGATTGCGCCGGCGGTTTTTCATCCTCGACGACAGCCGGTTCCGAGGACTTTCGTCGATCGCCATGAATTCATGACTTACGGGTTCACTGAACTTACGGGTTCACTGACTCATGCGGCCGAGCGAGGTTCCCTCGCCCGCTGGAAATAATCGGCAATGAACTGCGCGAAGGAAACCTGATCCTCGGCCTCGATATCGTGCTGCTGCTGATGCGAGGTTTCGACCAGTTGGGAAAACAGCTCGGCGCGGGATTCATCCATCGGCGTCGAACGCCACTGCTCCGCTTGCGCCTTGGCGAGATCGGTAATCAGATCCGCCCACTCGCCGCCATGCGCCTCCATGGCGCGCAGCATCTGCGCGGAGGGCGTCAGTTCCGGATCGTCCAGACGCGGGGCGATGGCATTGATCGCGGCGACATGGAGATCATCACCCTCGATGGCATCCAGCAGCTCGGCGACCTGGCGCATGCCATCGATGATCTCGTGCCCGCGGGTGCGCAGCGGCACGCGACGGTCGCCGATCTGCAGTTCCAGGTTCGGGTCGCGCCCCCTCTCGACCACCAGGCGCCGGTTGTCGTCCAGGCGATCGCACTCCTCGTCCGGAATCCAGGGGCTTTCGGAGAGCAGGCACCAGAGCAGGAAGGTATCCAGGAAGCGCATCTGCGGCTCGTCGATCCCCAGCGGCAGGAACGGGTTCAGGTCGAGGCAGCGCACCTCGATATACTCGACGCCACGCGCTTCCAGGGCCTGGGTCGGCGTCTCGTCGTGCCGTGCCACGCGCTTGGGGCGAATGTCGCTGTAGTACTCGTTTTCGATCTGCAGGATGTTGGCGTTCAGCTGGCGCCAGTCACCGTCGACCTCCACGCCGATCCGGCGGTAGTCCGGCCATTCGGCGGAGATGGCATGGCGCAGCGTGCCCACGTAGTTGGAAAGCGAGTTGAAACAGATCTTCAACTGCTCCTGCACCTTGTTCTGGTAGCCGAGATCCGACATGCGCAGGCTGGTCGCGTAGGGCGCATGGAGCGTTCTCTCGCCCAGCGGCTGGAGCTTGTCGCTGCGATCGTCGCCGCCCTCGCCCAGGAAGCTCCGGTCCAGTGCCGGCGAGGCGCCGAACAGATAGAGCAACAGCCAGCTGTTGCGCCGGAAGTTGCGGATCAGGTCGAAGTAGCGGGTCGAACGGTAGCCCTGCAACGACTCGTCCTGGCGGCCTTCCAGTTTCTGCAGCAGCGGCCAGATATCGTCCGGCAGCGACACGTTGTAGTGGATACCGGCGATCGACTGCATGATGCGACCGTAGCGCGCGTCCAGCCCCTTGCGATACACATGCTTCATGGTGCCGACGTTGGAGGTGCCGTAGTCGGCGATCGGAATGCTGTCGTTGCCCTGGAGTCGAGCCGGCATGCTGGCCGGCCAGATCCACTCGCCGTCGAGCTGGCGATAGGTGAAACGCACCAGGTCGCCGAGAAACGAGAGCGCATCGGCGGGACGGCAATAGACCGGAGTGATGTACTCGAGCAGAGCCTCGGAGTAATCGGTCGTGATATGCGGATGAGTCAGCTTGGAACCGAGCCCGTGCGGATGAGCGGTCTGGACGATGGAACCCTCCGCGTCGACTCGCAGACCTTCCTTTTCGATGCCCCGCCGTAGACGACCAAGCAATCCCTTTTGGGCCGGCGCCATCAAGTGGCCGACGTTCGTGGCGAGTTGATCAGACACGCTCAACACCTTATCTCGTTGGAGGAGCGCCGCTCCCCCGTTTGTCCGTGCGTTGACGAGGCCGAAAGGAGATCGTTCCCGTTTCGGTCCGCCTCGAGCAAAACCTCATTATGGAGCCGGCGATAGCGCTTTCAAGGCTAGGGTCTGTTGCCGTTTCAGCGCGAACCGCGTTGCTGCGTCAAATGGTGCCAGGCCAGGCACGGGATGCAGAGAAGGGTGGTTCCCTTTTCCAATCCCGCAACGCCGCATGGCGCCATTTGCCGCGCAACCCGAAGGGCCGGGCCAGTTTTTGCACGGTGCTGCGTTATTCGTCGTTCATTTGGAACAACCAAATTACGCTCCTCACGCCTTGCCCCGCACAAAAACTGGCTCCGGCGCGGCCGTTCATGAAACGGCAACAGACCCTAGCGACTTTTTACCGGATCGCCAGCGCCTGCCGAAGCCTCAATGCGAACCGCGTCGCTGCGCCTTGAGCAGCGCCTCCGCCATCGCACCGCCGGGCTGCGCGGATTGACGATCACCGCCGCCCTGACGGGGCTGCCGCCCTCGCCCTGCGTCTGCGTCGCCACGGCGAGACTTGCCGCCACCGGCGCGACGCTCGCCCGGAGACGTTTTCTCACCGGACGTGTCACCGAGTCGCATCGTCAAGCCGATGCGCTGGCGCGCCACGTCGACCTCCATCACCTTGACCTTGACGATGTCGCCGGCCTTCACCACCTGGCGCGGATCGTCGACGAACTTGTCGGCCAGCGCGGAAATATGCACCAGCCCATCCTGATGCACGCCGATATCGACGAACGCGCCGAAGTGGGTCACGTTGGTGACGACCCCTTCCAGCAGCATGTCGGGCTCGAGATCGCTGATCTTCTCGACCCCTTCGCGGAACGTCGCCGCCTTGAATTCGGGACGCGGGTCGCGGCCTGGCTTGTCGAGTTCCGCCAGGATATCGATCACCGTCGGCACCCCGAACGCGTCATCGACTGCTAGTGCATCTTGTAGATAGTCCGAGGGCTTGAGCGACTTGAGATAGCGACTGTCGCCGATCAGGCCGCCCAGCTCGCGACCGTTGCGCTCGGCGATGCGCGCCACCAGCGGATAGGCTTCCGGGTGCACGGCACTGGCGTCGAGCGGATTGTCACCGCCCATGATGCGCAGGAACCCGGCGCACTGCTCGAAGGTCTTGGGCCCCAGCCGGTCGACGCTCAGCAGCTCCTGGCGGGTACGAAACGGCCCTTCCCGGTCGCGCCGCGCGACGATGTTGTCGGCGAGCATCTTGCTCAGCCCCGAAACCCGCGAAAGCAGCGCGCCGGAGGCGGTGTTGAGATCCACGCCCACGGCATTGACGCAATCTTCGATCACCGCCTCGAGACTGCGGGACAGATTGACCTGGGAGACATCGTGCTGATACTGGCCGACGCCGATCGACTTGGGATCGATCTTGACCAGCTCGGCCTGCGGATCCTGCAGGCGCCGGGCAATCGAGACCGCGCCACGAATCGAGACATCGAGATCGGGGAACTCCCGTGCCGCCAGCTCCGATGCGGAATAGACCGAGGCGCCGGCCTCGCTGACCATGACCTTGGCAACCTGGCGCGGCGCCACGCGCTTGACCAGCTCGGCGGCGAGCTTGTCGGTCTCGCGGCTGGCCGTGCCGTTGCCGATCGCGACCAGCGACACCTCATGGCGCTCGACCAGATCGGCCAGCGTCGCCAGCGCCTCGTCCCAGCGCTTCTGCGGCGCATGCGGGTAGATGACCGCCTGCTCGAGGAAGCGGCCGGTGGCATCGACCACGGCGACCTTGCATCCGGTGCGCTGACCGGGGTCGAGCCCCAGCGTGGTGCGCGGTCCGGCCGGCGCCGCCAGCAGCAGGTCCTTGAGGTTGGCGGCGAATACATCGATCGCCTCCTGCTCGGCCCGCTCCCGCAGCCGTCCCATCAATTCGGTTTCGAGGTGGGTGTAGAGCTTGACGCGCCAGCTCCAGCGAACCACCTCCGTCAACCAGCGCGAAGCGGGCTGCTCGGCGCCGAGATCGATGCCGACGTGACGCGCGATCGCCACCTCGGCGGGATGGATCGGCGCCTCGTCTTCTCCCGCCATCGCCAGCGAGAGCGACAGCACGCCCTCCTTGCGTCCGCGGAACATCGCCAGCGCCCGGTGCGACGGCGTTCTGGCGAGGTTTTCGTCATGTTCGAAGTAGTCGGAGAACTTGGCGCCTTCCGTCTCCTTGCCCTTGACCACCCGGGCGCGAAGCTGCCCGTCTTCCCACAATCGTTCGCGCAGCCGGCCGACCAGTTCGGCCTCTTCGCTGAAGCGCTCCATCAGGATCTGCTTGGCCCCGTCCAGCGCGCTCCTGACATCCTCGATGCCATGGCTCTCGCCGGTGGCGCTATCGATGAACGCCGCCGCTTCGCCATCCGGGTCGAGGCCGGGATCGGCCAGCAGCCGGTCCGCCAGCGGTTCCAGCCCCGCCTCCCGGGCGATCTGCGCCTTGGTCCGACGCTTCTTGCGATAGGGCAGGTAGAGATCTTCCAGCCGCTGCTTGGTGGTGGCTGCCTCGAGCTCGGCGCGCAGCGCATCGGTCATCTGCCCCTGCTCGTCGATCGCCTGCAGGATCGCCTCGCGACGCTCTTCCATCTCGCGCAGATAGCGCAGGCGCTCTTCGAGCGCACGCAGCTGGCCATCGTCGAGACCGCCGGTGACCTCCTTGCGGTAACGGGAGATGAACGGGACGGTGGCGCCGCCATCCAGCAGTTCGACGGCAGCATTGACCTGATTGGAGCGAACGCCGAGCTCATCGGCGATCAACGCAATGATTGCGGTTTGAGTCTTGGACATGAAAACCATCACGATAGGTAGGATCGCGCCACGTTAGCACACCGGCGCGGGAGGCTCACACTCCGGCGGTATCGAAGTCGCACAAACCGGACGGGGATGGCCGATGGCCATCCCCGTCAGATACCGCACGGCTCGCGGCAGACAGCTCGACGAACCCGTCGGATACGGGCGGCAGAGCGTCTACAGCTGTCGGAGGCGCTACAGACGTCAGAGCGTCTGCGGGCCGGCCGCCAGGATCGCGGCATCGACATCGTCGAACTTGGTGAAATTGGCGATGAACTTGGCCACCAGCGCATTCATCTGTTCGCGATAGGCCTCCTGGTCGCTCCAGGCATCACGCGGGTCGAGCAGCTTGGCATCGACCCCGTCCACCGCCAGCGGCACGTCGAGATTGAGCCCTTCGATATGCCGGGTCTCGATGTCCTTCAGGTCGCCTTCCTGGACCGCGCGAATGATGGCGCGAGTCGTCGGAATGCTGAAACGGCTGCCGCCCTGGCCGTAGGCCCCGCCACTCCAGCCGGTATTGACCAGGTAGACACGAGACTCGAAGGCCTCGATGCGCTTGATCAGCAGATCGGCGTATTCATGCGCCGGGCGCGGGAAGAACGGTGCGCCGAAGCAGGTCGAGAACGTCGCCTCCAGGCCGCTGGTGGAGCCCATCTCGGTCGAACCGACCTTGGCCGTGTAGCCGGACAGGAAGTGATAGGCCGCCGCTTCCTTGGAGAGCAGCGAGACCGGCGGCAGCACGCCGCTCATGTCGCAGGTCAGGAAGATGATCGCGCTCGGCTCGCCGGCGCGGTTTTCCTCGACGCGCTTCTCGACGAACTCCAGCGGATAACCGGCGCGTCCGTTCTGGGTGAGGCTGTCATCGGTATAGTCGGGCACCCGATCCCCTGTCAGCACCACGTTTTCCAGCACGGTGCCGAAACGGATGGCGTCCCAGATGATCGGCTCGTTCTTGCGCGACAGATCGATGGTCTTGGCATAGCAGCCACCTTCGAAGTTGAAGACGGTGCCTTCACCCCAGCCATGCTCGTCGTCGCCGATGAGATAGCGCTCCGGATCCGCCGATAACGTCGTCTTGCCGGTGCCGGACAGCCCGAAGAACAGCGTGGTTTCCCCGTCCTCGCCGACGTTGGCACTGCAGTGCATCGGCAGCACGTCCTTCTCCGGCAACAGGAAGTTCTGCACCGAGAACATCGCCTTCTTCATCTCGCCCGCGTAACGCATGCCGGCCAGCAGCACCCGGCGGCGCGCGAAATTGATCATCACCGTGCTTTCGGAACGCGTGCCGTCACGCTGAGGATCGCAGACGAAGTCGGGGGCGCTCAGCACCGTCCACTCGCTCTTGTCCTTGGGGTTCCAGTTCTCCGGGCGCACGAAAAGGTTGCGCCCGTAGAGGTTGTGCCAGGCCTGCTGCGTGATGACACGAATCGGCAGGTAGTACTCCGGATCGGCGCCGACATGCAGCTCGGAGACGAAGGTATCGCCGCCCGCCAGGTAATCCTCGACCCGCTCCCACAGTGCATCGAACACGCCCGGCCCGATCGGGCGGTTGACCTGCCCCCAGTCGATCAGATCCGAGGTGGAGGGCTCGTCGACGATGAAGCGGTCCAGGGTGGACCGGCCAGTGCGCTCCCCCGTCTCCACCACCAATGCACCATTGGCGGCCAGCACGCCTTCTCCTCTTGCGAGGGCATATTCGACCAGCTCGGCCGTGGTCAAATTGGAGTGCGCTTTCGCGGGGCGGGAATCGCCGGCAGCCTGGAACGAGGCTTGAGAGGTGGTCATTATCCGGTCCTGGGCGCTGAGGCCTCTGTTTTCGTGTCGTTTCACAGCGTTGAAGGCCCGCCGCTGCGACGCCTGGCGGGCGAAAAAGGATCGTCATTATGGCAAAAAGCGCCCGGCGCGCAAACGCCGGGCGCCCGGGGCCGATTCCGCTCTGATCAAGGCGCCTGACGTTGCCGAGCGCCCAGCTCAGTGCAGCGTCGGCGATGGCGCCTGGGGCGAGTCGATGATCGCCTCGATTTCTGCCGCACTAAAATGGTACCGGGTATGACAAAAATGGCACTGCGTATCGATCGCCTTCTGCTCGTCCAGAATGCTGCGCAGCTCATCGGCCCCGAAAGTATGCAAGGCGTTGGCGATGCGCTCCCGCGAGCAGGTGCAGCCGAACGCCAGCGCCTTGGGCGTAAAGACCCGCGTGGTCTCTTCATGGAAGAGCCGGTACAGCACGTCCTGGGCCGGCAGCGCCAGCATCTCGTCGTCGGTGATGGTGGACGCGAGGTGGACGACACGCTCCCAGGCATCGGGATCCTTGTTGGAAGCGTCGTCCGGCAGCTGCTGCAACAGCAGGCCGGCACTGCGCTGGCCGTCGGCGCTCAGCCACAGGCGCGTCGCCAACTGCTCCGACTGCGCGAAGTAGGCCTCCAGGCAACTCGCCAGATGGTCGTGCTCCAGCGCCACGATGCCCTGATAGCGATTGCCCTCGGCAGGATCGAGGGTGATCACGATCTGGCCGTCGCCGACCAGCTGTCGCAGCGTGGCGTTGTCGGCGAATACCTGATTCTCGTCATAGCGGGCGATGGCCCGCAGCTGACCGCCCGGATTGGATTCGGCCATCAGCACATCGACGCCCTGCTTGCCCCGGATTTCCAGGCTGACGGTGCCATCGAGCTTGACGGTCTCGGTCAGCAGGGCCACGGCGCTCAACAGCTCTCCCAGCTGATAGCGGATCGGCTCGGGGTAATCCTGGCGCTCGAGCACTTCCCGGTAGGCGGACTCCAGTTGCACGATCTCGCCGCGTACATTGGTATCGTCGAATAGAAAACGCTGGATTTCATCGTTCATGAATCATGTCTCGTCGGATGCCGGGCGAATCGCTGACGATCGCCCGGCAATGGCAGATAGGGGGTTGGCAGGCAGTTCACGGCGTCAGTGCGCCAGACGTTCAGTCGTCGGTCTGCTGACGCTGGAAGCGGTGGATATCGCGACGCTGGCGCTTGTCCGGTCGCTTGATCGGCGGCTGCATCACCTGATTGGCCAGCTTTCGCTGATGCGCTTCCCGCGCGCGACGGTCGATGCTGTCGGGAGTTTCGGCATAGAGTTGCTGCGCCTCGGGCGCGCCGCGGCGCTGGTCGGACAGCGCCAGAACCTCGACGGTCGCGTTGTCCCAGCCTTGCGGCACCTCGATCAGCGCCCCGACCTCGACATTCCTGCTGGTCTTGACGCGGTTGCCGTTGTAGCGGACCTTGCCGCCTTCGATCGCTTTCTTGGCCAGCTGGCGCGTCTTGAAGAATCGCGCCGCCCACAGCCATTTATCGATACGTACTGTTTCACTCATGGTCTATCACCTCGACTCGCCTGGCAGCCGGTCGGGCTTGACCGATCGTCGCGAGAAAAACGGATTTTGAGTCAAGTTCATCGATCGGATAAGGCGAATAGCTCGCTATTTAACGCATCCGATCGAATAAATTGGCCAAAAGGCCGGAATTCGCAGCAGATCAGCGTTAAGTCCGACAGGCTGCTAGATGGGGGTCGCTGGTCATCGCTTCAAGCCGGCGTTTCGGGCAGCAGTGACGCGAAGCGATCGACGACGGTGAATGCCGGATGCGAACGACCGGGCTTGCGGCTGTCGGGCTGATGGATGCCCAGCAGGTAACGAATGCCGTAATCCCGGGCGCACGCCAGCACGTCGGTATTGTCATCGACGAACAGGCTGCGTGCGGGGTCGAACGGATGCAAGGCCTGCATCGCGTCCCAGAACGCTGGCTGCTCCTTGGGCGCCCCCACGTCCGCGGAAGAGACGATACGGTCGACATAGCGGTCCAGGCCCGTCAACGGCAGCTTGAGCCCGAGACTCTCGCGGTCGGCGTTGGTCGCCAGCACGACGTCCACCGGCGCGGCCTTGAGCCACTCCATGAATGCCAGCGCGTCGGCGCGCCAGCCGATCAGGTGCGCAACCTCGCGTTTGAGCGCGACGATATCCAGCGACAGTTCGCGACTCCAGTGCGCCAGGCTGTACCAGTCCAGCGTTCCGCGGGCGTCGAGGATCCGCGTTTCCAGGGCGGTGCGATGCGAGTCGTCGAGACGATGCAGTTCCACGTAGCGACGCGGCAGATGCTCCAGCCAGAAGTGGCTATCGAAATGTAGATCGAGCAGGGTACCGTCCATATCCAGGAAAACGGTATCGATGGCGTTCCAATCGAGCATCGGCGGCGTCTCGGCAATCGGTAAAAAGAAACTTCCCGTGCGGTGCTTCCATTGCCGCACGGGCGGCATGGGCGTTTCCCCCACGAGCAAGCATCGATTATTGTACCCAGTGCAACCCGCCCGATGCACGGAGGCCCTATGGCGCCGACAGACTCTCCCTCGTTTCCCTTGACCAAGCCGACGATTCTCGAACGGCGCCACATGGCCCAGAGCGAACTGTTTGCCATCGAATCGCTCGACCTGCGCTTCGCCAACGGGGCGGAGCGAACGTTCGAACGCCTGAAAGGCAAGGGACGCGGTGCGGTGATGGTGGTGGCGATGCCGGACCCCGATCATGTACTGCTGATCCGCGAATACGCAGCGGGCTTCGATGAATATATGCTCACCCTGCCCAAGGGATTGGTCGACCCGGGCGAGGACATCATCACGGCCGCCAATCGGGAACTCATGGAAGAGTGCGGCTTCGGCGCCAACCGCATCGAGCCGCTGGTGGAACTGTCGCTGGCGCCCAACTACATGAATCACCGCATGCAGGTGATGCTGGCCAGCGATCTCTACGAAAGGCGGCTGGAGGGGGACGAGCCCGAACCATTGATCGTCGAAACGCACGCCATCGACGACATAACCGGCTTGCTGGCTCGCGACGATTTCCACGAAGGACGCGCCATCGCAGCACTCTTCATCGCGCGAGAGAAGCTGCGCAGCGAGCGCGAGTCCGATAGCTGGTGGTGAAGACATCGCCGCAGCCGCGGGCGGTCCCTCTCTCCCGCCTCTCGACACATGACAAGAAAACGACCCCCGCCCCGCTGAGCGGGACGAGGGTCGAACAGTAATACTAGTTTCGAACGCTTCTATCGCGAAGCGAACAGACGATCACTCGGGATCCACATCCTGGGCAGAGTCGACGCCATGATTACCTTCCATATCGTCCTTCATCGGGCCACGGGCTGCGGATTCATCCTGTGCAGAGCCACCTTGGGCCTTCAGGCTGCCCGGCTGGGTGTTGGCAGAGCCCGTCTGGGCATTGTTCTGGTCCGGGATACTGTTCTCGGACGGTAGCGACCCATGGGTTTCGCCCGACATGCTCCCACCTTGAGCCTTGGTAGGAGCGGATCCACCGGACTGAGTATTGGCCGAACCCGTCTCCGGGCTGACGCTTGGTGCCTGCTCCTGAGCAAAAGCACCCGCGGTGGGCAGAGCGATCAGCGTAGCGAAAATGGCTGCGTTAAGCTTTTTCATGTGAATCCTCCATAATTCATCTTGGCTCGCAACACGATCCCGGCAACCGTTGCCAATGCTGCCCGTGTCACGAGAGCTTGCCTGAGCAATCTATACAAAACCTAGACACTAATTTGGCACTTGGCAAATTTCGGCACCCCCTTCTCCTTCGTTGTCGTAACATTCGATAAAGCGTCGGGCCGCTGGCGACAGTTCCCTGTCACGCCGCCAGAGCAGTTCGAAAGCGGGATTGCGCGTTTTGAAAAGATAGTTCACCCGCGCCACATGACCCCGCGCCACCTGCTCCCGCGCGATACGCTCCGGTAACAGCGCCAGCACCCCGTCGTCTCGTTCCAGCATGGCCAGGATGGCGTAGGTCGACGAGATTTCAATCGACTGTACCGGCTGCGAGAGGCCCGCGGCGACGAACTCCTGCTCCAGCATCCTCGGCATGCTGACGGGATAGACGATCCACGCCTGCCTGGCCAGGGCGATGAAATCGGGCGCTTCGACCTTCACCAGCGGATGCGCGGGATTGGCAACCACCCAGAGCGGTTCGGGAAAATGGCCGTGGCAGTGGTAATCGCCCGGGCGTCGCCCGAAGTTGGAACGACACAGGGCGACATCGATCCGCCCCTGGTCGAGCAGGCGCAACAGCCCCTCGCTGGTATCCTCGATCACCTGCAACGACAGCGAAGGCTGCTCGGCGCGAACCTTGACGACGGCCTCGACGATCGCCGCGATGGCGCCCATCGTTCCCCCCACCGCCAGATGCCCGCCGAAGCCCTGCTGAATACCGATCATCTCCTCGCGCAGATGCGCCACGTCGGTCTGGATCAGCCTCGCGTAGCGCACCACGCAGCGCCCCAGATCGTTGGCTTCCAGCCCCCGCGCGCTACGCCGGAAAAGGGGCGCTCCCAGCGTCGACTCGATCTCGTTCAGCGCCCGTGTCGCGCCGGGCTGGGAAATCGCCACCTGCTCGGCGGCCTTGTGAATGGACCCGCACTCGTCGAGCGCCATCAGCAAGCGCAACTGGCGCAAGCGCAGACGCGACATCAGGGTTTCCAGCGTCGGGGGCATCGGCGACTCCTCTCGCTTGCGACGCGATCAAGAATTGAGACTTTGGGCGAATGCACGATCGTTATCACTCGATCAGTAACTCTCAGTGGTGGGGCGCACCGCGACCGGATAGGGTGTGGCTACCGGAATCATAATAAATAACTGATTAAAAAGGCTTTGACCCGAAGCCGCATAGACCAAAGTGGCACAAGCCGCCCGAGGAGCCAACTCATGGCACTGATCGAACACACCACCGAGGCCCCCGCCTCGATCATCCGCCTGCACGAACGCGATGATGTCGTCATCGCGCGTACGCCGCTGCCCGAAGGTACCGAAGTCCTGCCGGGCATCGTCCTGACAACCGCCGTGCCTGCCGCCCACAAGATCGCCATTCGCGCCCTGGACAGCGGAGACATGGTTCGCCGCTACGGCCAGATCATCGGTCGCGCCATCCGTCCCATCTCGCCCGGCGATCATGTCCACGTCCACAATCTCGGCATCGGCGACCTGGAAGGCGCCGGTCAGGAACAGGGCGATGTGAAGGGCTATTCGAAGGGCTATTCCAAGGACTATTCGAAGGACTATGCCATCGGCAGCGAGGTCACGCCCGTCGAGCGGATCTCTCCCGCCGCCACCTTCATGGGGATTCAACGAGCGGATGGCCGTGTCGCGACGCGCAATTACATCGGCATTCTCACCTCGGTCAACTGTTCCGCCACGGTCGCTCACGCCATCGCCGATCATTTCCGGCGCGACGTTCATCCCGAGGCGATGGCGCCCTACCCCAACGTGGATGGCGTGGTCGCACTGACTCACGGCGTAGGCTGCGCGGTGGCCGCGGATGGCGAAGCGCTGGAGATGCTGCGGCGTACGCTCGCCGGCTACGCGCGCCACGTCAACTTCGCTGCCGTGCTGGTCATCGGCCTCGGCTGCGAGACCAATCAGATCGACGCGCTGATCGAGTCCCAGGGGCTGAAGCCCGGCCCCAGGCTGCACCCCTTCACTATCCAGCAGATCGGCGGCACCACCAAGGCGATCGCCGAGGGCATCCGCCATATCGAGCAACTGCTGAACGAAGCCAACCAGGTCGCACGGACACCCTGCTCGGTCGAGCATCTGCGAGTCGCGCTGCAGTGCGGTGGCTCCGACGGCTACTCCGGCATCACCGCCAACCCTGCCCTGGGCGCCGCCGTGGACCGCTTGATCGCCAACGGCGGGAGCGCCGTACTGGCCGAGACGCCGGAAGTCTACGGCGCCGAACACCTGCTGACGCGCCGGGCGGTCACCCCCGCCGTCGCCCACAAGCTGATCGAGCGCATCCACTGGTGGGAGGAGTTCTGCCGGGTTCGCGGCGCTTCGCTCGACAACAACCCGTCTGCGGGCAACAAGGCCGGCGGCCTGACCACGATTCTCGAGAAGTCGCTGGGCGCGGTGGCCAAGGCCGGCACCACGCCGCTGGTCGAGGTTCTCGAATACGCCGAACCCATGCGCGAACGCGGCCTGGCCTTCATGGACTCCCCCGGCTTCGACCCGGTCTCGGTTACCGGCCAGGTCGCCAGCGGCTGCAATCTCATCGCCTTCACCACCGGCCGCGGCAGCGCCTTCGGCTGCGCGCCGGTCCCCTCCATGAAGCTTTCCACCAATAGCGCGCTGTGGCGCCATCAGGCGGACGACATGGATATCAATTGCGGCGCACTGATCGATGGTGAGGTCGAGATGGAACAGCTGGGCGAGCAGATCTTCCAGCGCTTTCTGACGCTGGCCTCCGGCGAGCGCAGCCGCAGCGAACGTCACGGCTACGGCCAACAGGAGTTCGTGCCCTGGCAGATCGGCGTCATTACCTGAGAGTCAGATCATCGACCGTCGAAAGTAAGCGACCCGAGCCAGCACCTGCTGGCTCGGGTCGTTTCGGATACGCCGCAACGGGTTCGACGTACGTCAGGCCAGGCTAACGAACTGCCCCGACTCGGCACTCTGGATGCCGGCCTCCAGCACCCGCATCACCTCCAGCGCAGCCTCCGCCGTCACCGGCAGCGGCGAACCGCTGCGAATGGCGTCGCGAACGCCAGCGTAGTAGGCCAGATAGTTCCCGGGCAGGGTCGGCACCTCGTGCAGTTCCGGCTGAATGCCCTCACGCACCTGGCCGATCGTCATCATGCCGTGGCGCCAGTCCTCTCCCCAGTGCGGCGATGGCAAGCGGTCGCCGCGCTTGAGCATGTCCTCCTGCGGGTCGAGGCCATGCTTGACGTAGCTGGCCCGCGTGCCATGAACGGTGAAGCGAGCCCCGGGCGCCGACACCAGCGTGCCGCCATGCAGTATCACGCGACATTCCCGATAACGGAGGACGGCATGGAAGTAGTCGTCGACCTTTGCCCCCTCGCGCTGACAGGCCAGATCGAGCGAGATCGCCTCCGGCGTGCCGAACAGGACCAAGGCCTGGTCGAGCAGATGGGAGCCGAGATCGAACCAGGCGCCGGCGCCGGGCGCGGGATCCTCGCGCCAGCGCTGCGCGACATCCGGGCGGAAGCGATCGAAATGCGACTCGAAATGCACGATTCGGCCCAGCGACTGGCTATCGATGAGATTGCGCACGGTCAGGAAGTCAGAGTCCCAGCGCCGGTTGTGAAATACCGACAGCAAGCGCTTGGCCTTGGCGGCCTGATCGCACAGCTTGCGGGCTTCATCCAGCGTCACGGTAAACGGCTTGTCGACGACGACGTGTTTGCCTGCAGCCAGCGCCTCGCTGACCAGCGAGTAGTGCGTCGCATTCGGCGTGGGAATGACGACCAGATCGATATCGTCGCGAGCGAACAGCGCCTGCGGCGTTGATTCTACCGGCACGCTCGGCCAGTCAGCATGAACCTTGTCGGCGTCCCGGCTCGCCACGGCAACCAGCGAAAACCCCTCCTGCGCGGTGATCAAAGGCGCGTGGAACCGTTTACTGGCCATGCCATAGCCGACCAACCCCACACGGATGGATCCCTTCATGCTGCGTCCCTTAGAGATGAATTCCTGATCGCTTCGCTGGGCAACCCGGCGAAGCGTGAGTGTTTCCTAGGGTATCGCATCCACGAAAGTAATGATTTAACCCAAACGGTGGAGTTGGTTCACAGGATTCAACGCCCGCCGTCCCGCCGCCTCCTCCCTGAGGACATTGCTAGTGGCAGAAGTAGCGCTGAAAAAAGTAGCGCTGAAAAAAGTAGCGCTGAAAAAAGTAGCGCTGAAAGAAATGGCGCTGAAAGAAATGACGCTGAAAACAGAGACAGCGTGAGGCCTCACGCCTTGGCGATCGCCAATGGCGGTCGGCGCTGCTGCCACGCCGTGGGTAGCCTCGCCTCCAGCCAATGGCGTATCGGCGCCACCACGAAGCGCTGCATCAGCAGCGCCAGAATGACGATCAGCGCCAGATGAAACGCCATCGTCCACAGCGGAATCGCGAACTTGAGCGCCAAGTTGCTACTATCGGCGATCCAGCTTTCGTGCCATCGCTGCAGCAGCCAGCGCGTCCCCCTCGCCATCGGGCCGATCAGCGGCGTATGCAACGCGAAGATGCACAGTGCCGACTCTCCCAACCGCTGCGCCCAGGCCCTTACCATCGCGCTGCTCGGCGCAGCGAACGCACAAACGCTGAGCAGCACCAGCGCCTGGAAAGGCAGTAACAGGCCGTTGTGGGTCAAGTAATACAGATGCAGACCATCCATCTTGAGCAACCAGACCCCGACCGGCACACCGCACAAGCCGAGCGCCATCAGCGGGTAGCGAAAGCGCCGAAACAGCGAGCTCACCGTTTCGGACTGCCAGGCCCGATAGAGCAAAATGCCGGCCAGGAACTCCGGCAGACGAAACAGCGGGTTACGGTGCAGAACGCCCACCGTCACGTAGTCGAACGAGCCCGCTAGAGTCGCCACGAGCGGCCCCAAGGCGTAGAGCCCCCAGACGCCTAGCAGCGCCAGCCCCCAGCGCTGAATGCGCATCAGCCTCGGCGCCAGCCACGGGAAGCAGACATAGAAGAACAGCAGCGCGGAGATCGACCAGGACGCGCCGTTCAGCCACAGGAAGCGCGGCTCCCAGGCCTGCAGCAGCGTCAGCTGCAGCGCGATATGGCCCAACGCACTCGGCCAGGAAAGACGATCCGAAAACGCGGCTCGCGCTTCATCGCTCAGCGGGTAATAGGGGTGCGAGTTGAAGTAGACGTAAACCCCTTCCGGACGAATGGGGTACTGCAGCAACAGCAGCCCGATCGACAGCAGCATCGTCAGCACGTGAATCGGGTAGAGATTGCACAGCCGCTTGGCAACGAAGGCCGGGCCGTGCATCTTCATCTCTCCCGCATGGTCCAGCGCCACGTGGGCGAGCAGGAAGCCGGACAGCATGAAGAACGTGCTGGTGGCGAAGAAACCCATGCCGACGAAACTTCTCACCATGTCGGGCATTTCGCTGTAGATACCGCCGAAGTGATAGGCGACCATCCACAGCGCCATCAGGAAGCGAAGCCACTCCAGCCCGTAATATCGTTGCCGCTTGATCGTGGACACGAAGCCACCTCCTTCACAACGCCGGATTGCGTCTGACGTCCCGAGCCGCCCAATAAGACCCAAGAGGCAACCTGGAACGATTGATATCGCGGCGAGCGCCGATGGAGCAGCCAGCCAGTCGAGTCGATAGCGAGGAATCAGCGGAAAAGCGGTACCGGGGATCGGTCGAACCACGGTCATCGGGGAATGCCCCGCTATCGTCGCCAAAGCGTAACCAAACGGCAACGGAAATCATCTGACTGTGTCGTCAATCACGGGGATTTACACAAAGCCTCGCGCCTTGTCGCCAGACGACGACAGTTTCTCGCGCCTCGACCCGACAACTTCCATCGCAGATGCGCTAAGCTCTGTCTGAAAACGCGAACCGACCCGATCGTCGGCCAGGACCTCGTTTCTTCGTCTACCCGTTTCTCAACCACCTCGAACCAGGAGCCAGCATGAGTCAAAATCCCCCCGTCGCGTTCATTACCGGTGCCACCTCAGGGTTCGGGCGCGCCTGCGCTCATCGTTTTGCCGAGGCGGGCTGGGCCCTGGTGCTGACCGGCCGTCGGCAGGAACGTCTGGAAGCGGTCAAGCAGCAGCTGGAAGACAAGGTCCCGGTTCATGTCGCCACGCTGGATGTCCGCGAGCGCGATGCCGTCGCCCGCGTGGTCGAGGAACTGCCGCCAGCGTTCAAGGCCGTCAAGGTACTGGTGAACAATGCCGGGCTGGCCCTGGGTGCCGGCCCGGCCCAGGAGGCGAATCTGGACGACTGGCAGACCGTCATCGACACCAACATCACCGGGCTTGTCAACGTGACGCGTACGTTGCTGCCGACGCTGATCGAGGTCGGCCGCGGCGCCGCCATCATCAACATCAGCTCCACCGCGGCGCTATGGCCCTATCCGGGCAGCCACGTCTACGGCGCGTCCAAGGCGTTCGTCAACCAGTTCTCCTACAACCTGCGCTGCGATCTCAAGGGCACCGGCGTTCGGGTCACCGACATCGCGCCCGGCATGGCGGAAACCGAGTTCACGCTGGTGCGGACGAAAGGCGACCAGGGCGCCCACGACAAGCTCTATGACGGTGTGGAGCCGATCCAGCCGGAAGACGTCGCCGAACAGGTCTTCCTCGCCGCGACGTTGCCGCCGCACCTCAATATCAACCGGCTCGAGCTCATGCCCGTGTGCCAGTCGTGGGGCGGGCTCTCGGTAGATCGGGACTGACCGAGGCTCGACGACAGCCGAACCAGCCCCGACGTCGCTGGCAATGTCTCGCCGTCCGGGGCACTCTCGAAGACGGGTCACGCCTGCTACCGGGCGCCATCTCCACAACCACAGTCATTTCCAGAACCACAGCCATCTCTACAATCACGGCTATCTTCATAATCACGGCTATCTTCATAATCACGGCTATCTTCATAATCACAACAATGAGATCGACATGTCTGACGTTTCTCCCACCGCCGCGACGACCGAGCGCGAGCGGCCACCTCTGTGGTTGACCGCCGCCCCCGGCCTGTTTCTGCTGTTGTGGTCGCTGGGGTTCCCGGTCGCGAAGATCGGCACCCTGCACGTGGATCCGTTGCTGTTTCTGGGTCTACGGTTCGTGCTCGTGCTGGCGATCATGCTGCCGATCTGGCTGTGGCTGCGCCCGCCGATGCCGGCCCGGCCGAGCGCCTGGGGCCACCAGGCCGTGGTCGGGTTCCTGATCCAGACCGTCTACTTCGGTTGCTGCTACAGCGCCTTCGCGCTGGGCAGTTCCGCCGGCGTCGTGGCGCTGGTCGTCTCGCTGCAGCCGATCCTGGTCGCCCTCGCCGCCCCGGCGATGGTAGGAGAAACCATCGGTACGCGACGCTGGCTCGGCTTCGGGCTGGGTTTCGTCGGCGCCGTGGTGGTGATTCTCGGTCGCTCGACGGTGGAAGGCGTCACGCTCAGCGGCCTGCTGCTGACCATCGCCGCCCTGCTCGGGATGAGCGGCGCGACGCTCTACGAAAAGCGCTACGGCCAGCCGTTGCACCCGGTCAGCGCCAACCTGATTCAATATGCCACCGGGCTGGTCACGACGCTGCCGCTGATCCTGCTGTTTGGTCACTTCACGCTCGACTGGGACGGCGCGCTCGTCGGGTCGCTGGCCTACCTCGTCATCGGCAATTCACTGATCGCGATCTCGCTGCTGCTGGCGATGATCCGACGTGGCGAGGCCTCGCGGGTATCGGCGCTCTTCTATCTGGTGCCGCCCTGCGCCGCGCTGTTTTCCTGGTGGCTGATCGACGAACCCATGCCGCCGATCTCGTGGCTGGGCATGGGCATCGCCGCCGCCGGCGTCGCCCTGGTCAGCCGCAAGCCCCGCAACCGGCAAGCCTGAGTTCGACGACAGCTGGCCATGCGGTTCCCGACGATCAGCTCTTGGCAATCAGCAGCGCCCCGGCGCCGATCATCAGCGATCCGGCGCCCCGGTTCAGGCGCCGCTGGGCGCGGGAGGAACGAAAGACTCTCCGTGCCCGCGCCGCACCGGCCGCGACCAGGCAGAGTCCGCCCATCAGGCCAACGACGGTCAGCGTTACCAGCAGCGTCAGCGAAGAACCACCGAGCCGATCCAGATCGACGAACGTCGGCAGGAACGCGATGTAGAACAGGATCACCTTGGGATTGGAGGCAGAGATCAGGAACCCCTGCACCATGCCGGCAAGCGTCCCGCCGCTGGAACCGGTCGCCGGCATCTCGTCATCCTGTGTCGGGCTCGTCCACAGCTTCCAGCCGAGATAGAACAGGTAGAGCGCGCCCAGAACCCGGATCACCCCGAAGACCTCTCCCCAATGCTCGGCAAGAGTCGCCAGGCCGAAGGTGGCGAGCAGCAGGTAGAGCACGTCACTCAGCGTCATGCCCACCGTCAGCGAGAGGCAGCGGCGGAAGCCGGCATTCATGCCGGTGGCGATCAGGGCGAACACGCCCGGGCCGGGCGTGATGGCGAACAGGAAGATCGCCAGAAGATAGGTAACGGCACTTTCGAATGTCATGAGGGTTCACGGATCCGGGGTCGACGAACGTCGATTGTCCACCTCGCAAAAGCGGCAGCGCAAGTGCGCTGCCGCTCGGGGTCGTTTCCGCGAACCGGGAAGGCTCAGCAGTTGCCCTTCTTGGCCTGGCCCGGCGGGCAGAAATCGCCGTCGCCGTGCCCATGGCCGTGATCGCCATCGCCGATGACGACCGGCGGTTCCGGATCGATCCGCGCCGGGTGATAGCTGCAAGCGCTCAGCAGCACCATTGCCAGCAGCCCCCAGATCGCCGCGATCATGTAGCGCGACCGCTGTTTCTTCTCGCTCTTGGACACACCTTGCTCCTTGTTTTTCATGCAGGTCGATGCCATGCCGGCCTCGTCAGCCAGCGTAACACGATGCAGGCACTCGTCGTCTCAGCGGCCGAACACGACCTTGGCCACATCCGGATATACCCTGGCGAAATGCACGGTCATCCCCGTCTTGAGATAGTCGGGCAGCTCGTCATAGTCGCGTTTGTTGGCCTCCGGCAGGATCAGCTCGAAGATATCGCTGCGGCGCGCGGCGATCACCTTCTCGCGAATACCGCCCACCGGCAGCACCTGGCCGGTCAGCGTCAGCTCGCCGGTCATCGCCAGCGGGCGATCGATACTCTGGTTCCGGGCAAGCGACATCAGCGCCGTGGTCATGGTGACGCCCGCCGAGGGGCCGTCCTTCGGCGTCGCCCCCTCCGGCACGTGGAGATGGACGAAAGCCTCGTTGAAGAAGTCCGCATCGGCCCCGTACTCGCCCAGATGACCCAGCGTGTAGCTGTAGGCAATATTGGCGGACTCCTGCATCACCTCGCCCAGCTTGCCGGTGAGCTTGAAGCCGCGGGTCAATGCGTGGACCTTGGTCGCCTCGATGGGCAAGGTGGCGCCGCCCATCGCCGTCCAGGCCAGGCCGGTGACCACGCCCACGCCCTTGAGCACCTTCTCCTTGCGGAACAGTGGCGCGCCGAGGAACTCCTCCAGGTTGTTGACCGAGACCTTGACCGTCTCCTGATTCTGCTCGAGCATCTTGACCGCCGCCTTGCGCACGATCCGGTGGAGCTGCTTCTCCAGCTGGCGCACGCCGGCTTCCCGGGCATAGCCTTCGATCACCTGCCTGAGCGCAGCGTCGGTCAGGTTGATGCGCTTCTTGGGAATGCGGTCGCGCTCCAGCAGCTTCGGCCACAGGTGATGCTTGGCGATCGCCATCTTCTCTTCGGCGATATAGCCCGAAAGCCGGATCTGCTCCATGCGGTCGAGCAGCGGCCCGGGAATGGTATCGAGCTGGTTGGCCGTACACACGAACAGCACCTTGGAGAGATCCAGGCGCACGTCGAGATAATGATCGAGAAAGTCGACGTTCTGCTCCGGGTCCAGCACTTCGAGCAGCGCCGAGGCGGGATCGCCCTGGAATGACTGCCCCATCTTGTCGATCTCGTCGAGCATGATCACCGGGTTCTCGACCTCGACCTCCTTGAGCGCCTGTACCAGCTTGCCGGGCATGGCGCCGATGTAGGTGCGGCGGTGGCCCTTGATCTCGGCCTCGTCGCGCATCCCCCCCACCGAGAAACGATAGAACTTGCGCCCCAGGGCATCAGCGATCGAGCGCCCGACGGACGTCTTGCCCACGCCCGGCGGCCCGACGAGCAGCACGATCGAACCACCGACATCGCCCTTGAACGATCCTTCGGCCAGGAACTCGATGATGCGCTCCTTGACGTCGGTGAGGCCGTCGTGATCACGGTCCAGCACACCACGGGCGCGCTTGAGATCGAGCTGGTCCTCCGAGGTGATGCCCCAGGGCAGCGAGGTCAGCCAGTCGAGGTAGTTGCGCGTGGTGCCGTACTCCGGCGAGCCGGTTTCCAGCACCGACAGTTTGCCCAGCTCGTCGTCGATACGCTCCTGAACCCGCTCCGGCACCTGCAGGTTCTCGAGCCGATCACGGAAGGTATCGACGTCGCTCTCGCGGTCGTCCTTTGAGATGCCCAGCTCTTTCTGGATCACCTTGAGCTGCTCGCGCAGGAAGAACTCGCGCTGGCGCTCCTGCATCTGCGAATTGACCTGCTCGCTGATCTGGTTCTGCAGTTGCGCGACCTCTATCTCCTTGCGCAGCAGCGGCAGCACCTTCTGCATGCGATCCATGATTGGCAGCGTCTCGAGCACGCTCTGCAGCTCGCGACCCTTGGCCGAAGTAATAGCCGCGGCGAAGTCGGTCAGCGGGCCCGGCTCGTGGGGGCTGAAGCGGTTGAGATAGCTCTTCAGTTCCTCGCCATAGAGCGGGTTGATCGGCAGCAGCTCCTTGATGCCATTGATCAGCGACATCGCATAGGCACGGGCTTCCTCGGCCTCGGCATCGACCGGCTCGCGGGGATAGGAGACTTCGACAAGATACGGCGGCGTCTTCGACAGCCAGCGCTGAATGCGAAAGCGGCGCATGCCCTGGGCGATGAACTGGATCTGCTGATCTTCGTTCTGGGTGCGGTGGACCTTCACCGCCGTCCCGATCTCGGGAAAGCTGCCGGGATTGAGCTCGTCGACCCCGACATCGCCCACGAACGCCACGCCCACCATGTGGTGCGGCGTGTTGGCGACCCGTTTCATGGTCTCTTCCCAGCGCTGGCGCTGAATGATCAGCGGCTGCACCTGGGCCGGGAAGAACGGACGATTATGGATGGGGAGGAGATAGATTCGCTCCGGCAGATAATCGCCGGAGGGAACGACGGCGCCACTGGCCGATGAGTGTGACTTCTGATCATTGCCAGGTGTCTCCTGGCTGGCTTCGAAATAGTCCGCGGAATCCCGGTTATGATCGCTCATTATTCACCCTGAGTTCGTGGCCAGTGCTGGCCGAATGACCTAGGGATGCGGGCGCCGGGGCGGGAGTTCAAGTCGATGAAGGGAGATTGGTTCAGAAAACCGTGCCAGGCGCGAGAGCCTGGCACGGCCGGACCTTCGGATATCAGCCCGGATCGGCCAGCAGCGTCACCAGCGGTATCTGCTGGCCATTGACGTCGAGCACGCCATCCGTCAGCTCGACCTGCAACGAATTCCCGCTCATCGGCAGACCCAGGAACATCATCAGTATCGCCGGCGCACCCTCCAGGGTCAGCCGCCCTTCCAGCCGCCGAACGACTTCGCGCTGAAGCGTATCGGCCGCCATCGTATCGAGATTCCAGCCTTCGATGCCCGCGCCGTCAACGCCGAGCTCGCCACTGCCGCGCATCTTCATGCCCAGCACCGGGCTATTGGCGGTCAGGCTATCCAGCGAAAGATGCGGCGAACCTGCCACCAGCGCCTGGATCGACGATCGAAGCGGCTGCAGCGCCGTCTGGAGCCTGGCGTCGTCCTCGCTATCGATGGCGGCCTGAATGTCGGCCAGATGCTCGTCCAGCGCTGCCACCAGCGACCGATAGGCGTCCCCATCGACATGATCCAGCGTCAGCGCGACGCCACCGTCGAAGATCGACTGGTCCTGCACCCGGGTCTCGCCCACGTTCGCTTGCAGCTGCATCACCAGTTGCTCGGCGCCGAGATTGGCTTCCACGGCGTAGCGGACATCCCTGGAGACCACGCTCGGGCTGTCAGCGGGTGTGACCGTGGTCGTCGGAACGGTCAGCGACATCGCCTGGTGGAAGGCCTGGTCGTTGCCCTCGAATGTGCCGGACAGCGTGGTCCCTTCGATCAGGATATCGGTCTGGTCATCGGCCATTCGCAGCCGCGGCGCGTCTCCCTGAACGGTGACCTTGCCATCGACCTGCTCGAGATCGAGCGACAGCCCGGCGAAATCCAGCTGCATGTCGCGGGCCGCGGTGATCTCTCCAGCCGCGTCCTGCGTCGGCACGCTGACGGTCTGCGAGAAGCCCGGCAGCATGAAGTGCGCTTCCAGCTTCTGCTCGCGGGTCAGGAAACGCCCGGTCCAGGTCATCGGGCCGGGGCTTGCGAGCACATCGCCGAACAGCGTCTCGCCACCGCTGCCCCGCACCTGCGCTTCACCGTTCAGCGTCGTCTCGAGCAGGCCGTGCCCCGCCTGGTAAGGCACCTCGACGACGACCGGGTCGGCATTCTGGGCCACCGCCATGTAACGCGCTTCGATGCGGCCGCTGGAATGAAACCAGCCGCTGTCGACATCATCGCGCGTGACCCGCCAATCGGGACTGGCATCGAGCCGCGTGACCAGCTTTTCGATCTCGCTATCGAAGCGCTGGCTCGAATAAGCCTGAGCGCCCAGATAGCCGCCCCCCGCCAACACGATCACGACCGCTCCCGCGATCATCCATTTACGCATGCGTTACTCCTGAGAGCGAAATTGGGAGGCTGACGGATCCACGGTTATCGCCGCTCGTGGCTCGTGGCTCGTGGCTCGTGGCTCGTGGCTCGTGGCTCGTGGCTCGTGGCTCGTGGCTCGTGGCTCGTGGCTCGTGGCTCGTGGCTCGTGGCTCGTGGCTCGTGGCTCAATGCAGCCAGAACCACAGATGCATCGTGCTCCAGGCGTACACCCCGGCGAGGATATCGTCGAACATGATGCCGATGCCCCCGGCGACACGGCGGTCGACCCAGCGAATCGGCCAGGGTTTGAGGATGTCGAAGACGCGGAATACCACGAAGCCCCACAGCGCGGCTTCCCAGGAGAACGGCACTGCTGCCATGGTCAGCCAGTAGCCGACGAATTCGTCCCAGACGATCCCGGAATGGTCGTGGACGCCGAGATCGCGGGAGGTCGTCTCGCAGAGCCAGATGCCGACCAGCGTCGCCACGCCCAGCAGCCCCATGTAGATCGTCAGCGGCAGCCCCGACAGCAGCCAGTAGAACGGGATCGCGGCCAGGGTACCGAAGGTCCCCGGCGCGAACGGCACGGCGCCGCTGCCCAGCCCGAACGCCAGGAAATGCGTCGGCCGACGCCATACACTCGTGGGCGCCCGGTTCATGAGGCGGTCTCCGGAAAGTGGTCCCACCCGCTGCGCTCGAGGTAGCGCGGAGGAATGCCCTGAATGCCTTCGCCCTCGATGATCCGCCCGATCGGCGTCAGCGGCAGATGTAGCGGAGCCAGGCGGCGCTGGGCTTCGGCAAGATCCGACTCCGCCAGCGTCACCAGCAGTTCATAGTCGTCACCGCCGTTGAGCACCCGCTCCCGAACCTCGTCCAGCTCGAGCGTCGCACGCAGCGGTGTCGCCAACGGCAATGACTCGAGATCGAGGCGCGCCCCCACGCCGGAGGCCACGAGCACGTGCTGCAGGTCCGCCAGCAGGCCATCGGAGACATCGATCGCGCTACTCGCCAGCCCTCTCAGCGCTTCTCCCGCCGCCAGGCGCGGTTCGGGGCGCAGATAGGCCTCGAGCAATGGATGTCCCGCCTCGCGCTCACCACGCTGCCAGCGCGCGAGCCCGGCAACGGCCCGACCGGGATAACCGGTCACCGCGACCAGATCCCCCGCCCGCGCCCCGCTGCGCCGCAACGCCTGGCCGGCGGGCAGCTCGCCATGCACCGTCACCCCGATCGTCAGCGCGCCGCGGGTCACGTCGCCGCCGACCAGCTCGCAGCCGCTGCGGGCGGCCAGTTCACGGAAGCCCTCGGCGAACGCCTCGAGCCACTCGGGGTCGGCCGCCGGCAGCGTCAGCGCCATGCAGCACCAGCGCGCCCTGGCCCCCATCGCCGCGAGATCGCTCAAGGCGACGGCCAGCGCACGGTGGCCAATGGCCGCCGGTGGCGCGTCATGGGGAAAATGGGCATCGACGACGGACGTATCGACGCTGATCGCGAGCTGATGCCCCGGCGTGGGCGTGAGCACCGCACAGTCGTCACCGTTGCCGACGACGACATCGCTCCGCTCGGCCGCCGCAGGGCGCGACAGATAGCGAGCGATCAGCTCGAATTCGCTCAACGAAGCGCGATTCATGTCAACGACGGCGAGCAGCGACCTCGGCGCCCCGCAGCCGCGAGGCGAGCTTGTCGAGGATGCCGTTGATGTATTTGTGACCGTCGGTCGCGCCGAATACCTTGGCCAGCTCGACCCCCTCGTTGATGACGGCACGATAGGGCACTTCGGGCCGACGCGACAATTCGTAGGTCCCGAGACGCAGGATTGCCAGCTCGATACGATCCAGATCTTCCAGACGCCGGTCGAGCAACGGGGCAATGGCAGCGTCCAGTTCGGCGCGATGGTTGGCCGTGTTGTGCAGCAGATCACGGAACAGCGCCTTGTCGGCGATCTCCATCACCCTGTGCCAGTTTTCGTGATCCTCGAGATCGTCATCGGCGACCTGCGAACGAAACTCGGCCTCGACGGCAGTGATCGACTTGCCGGTCATCTGCCATTGATAGAGCCCCTGGACCGCCAGCTCGCGGGCGGCGCGACGCGACTCCTGAGCCGGCGTCGGCTGTCGTGACGGTGAACTCATGCCTCGCCTCCCAATCGCTTGAACAGAGATACCATTTCCATGGCCGCCATGGCCGCCTCGGTGCCCTTGTTGCCCGCCTTGGTGCCGGCGCGCTCGATGGCCTGATCGATCGAGTTGACCGTCAGCACCCCGTTGGCGATGGGCGTCGAGAACTCCAGCTGCAGGCTGCTCAGCGAGGAATTGCAGTTGCCCGCCACGTATTCGAAGTGCGGCGTACCGCCACGGATGACCGCGCCCAGCGCGACGACCGCGTCGGGCCGGGACACCTGCAGCACGCGCTTGACCGCCAACGGCAGCTCCCAGGCGCCGGGAACATGGATCAGCTCGATGTTCTCTTCACTGACGCCGTGGCGCATCAGGCTATCGATGGCGCCTTCCACGAGACTATCGACGACATGGTGATTGAAACGGCCCACGACGATGGCATAGCGGCCATCGACATCGGTGAACTGGCCTTCCAGTTGAGCGATCGGTTGCATTATCGGTTTCCGGATACACTGCGCCAGAGTCGTCACGAATACGAATCTGGACGCGAAAAAAACAGTCTGATTGGCCGGCGCCAGAACCTAGGGCCTAGCGCGCGAAGCCGGCCATCTTACCATGGCCGCGCGGCCTTACCACGCTCGCGACGGTTCCGGCGCGCGGCGGCCCTGGCGCCAATCCCGTTCAGGCATCGCCGCTGACCAGTTCGACCACTTCCAGATCGAAACCGGAGAGGGCCGAGAAACGCCACGGCGAACTCAGCAGGCGCATCTTGCCGACGCCGAGCTGGCGCAGGATCTGCGCCCCGGTGCCGATCGACAGGAAATTTCCCGTGCCATCGGCAGCGCTGGAGCGCGGCGCCGAGCGATGCCCCAGCAGCACATCGAACTGCTGCTTGAAATCGCCCTGAGGGCGCGCATCGTCGAGCAGCACGAAAACGCCCGCCTCCGCCCGACCGATCTCGGCCAGCGCGGTGTGAGCCGTCCAGTGGCTGTCCGCACGACACAGCGCGAGCAGGTCACGCAGCGTGTCGCCGCCATGCACGCGCACCGTCGTCGGCGTGGCGTGTTCGGGCTCGCCCTTCACCAGCGCCAGATGGTGCCGATCCTGAATGGTGTCGTGGAAGACATGCAGGGTCATGTCGCCGAACGCGGTCTGCACCGGCGTCTGCTCGACCGCCTCGACGGTACGCTCGTTGAGCATGCGATAGTGGATCAAATCGGCGATGGTACCGATCTTGATGTCATGCTCGGCGGCGAAGCGTTCGAGCTCCGGCCGGCGCGCCATACTGCCGTCCTCGTTCATGATCTCGCAGATCACGCCGGTGGCCTCGAAGCCGGCCATGGCGGCCAGGTCGCAGGCCGCCTCGGTGTGACCGGCGCGACGCAGGACGCCACCCGGCTCCGCCATCAGCGGGAAGATATGACCGGGCTGGACGATATCCTCCGGCCGCGCGCCCCGCGCCGCCGCGGCACGCACGGTGAGCGCGCGATCCGCCGCGGAGATTCCCGTGGTGACGCCGGTGGCCGCCTCGATCGAGACGGTGAACTTGGTGCCGTAGCCGGAGCCGTTGTCGCTGACCATCAGCGGCAGCTTCAGCTGCTGGCAGCGCGCCTTCGACATCGGCTGGCAGATCAGGCCGCGAGCGTGACGCGCCATGAAATTGATATGGTCGGCCTCGACGCACTCGGCCGCCATGATGATGTCGCCTTCGTTCTCGCGGTCCTCGTCATCCATGAGGATGACCATCCTGCCTTGCCGAATCTCTTCGACCAGGACCTCGATACTGGCCAGCTGGTTCGATTGCGTTGTCGTCATTGCTGATTCATCCACGGAAACCGCCATCTGCTGAAACCACCGTCCAACGAGGCCAGAGAGGCTCGATGCGGCACAGCCTACCTGTCGCGAGACACGGACGCTACTGTCGGATGACGGCGACACGTCCCTGCCCTTTCACTGTGCGCGGCCTGCCCGCTCACCTCACCCCGCCTTGATCGGACGCCCTGACAGGTCGTGCCGAAATATGCCAATCCTCGCCCACCGCGCGGATGTCGTCGATCTCCAGCCGCCGCTGCTGGCTCATCGACATCAGCCCCGGCAGGGCGAAGAGCGGCCGCGCCTCGCTGCCCAGCAGCGTCGGCGCCATGAACAGTTCGAGCCGGTCGACGCAGTCCGCCTCCAGCAAGGCTCCGGCCAGGGTGGCGCCGGTTTCGACGAGCACCTCGTTGCATGCTTCCCGCGTGGCCAGATAGCGCAGCACGCCCGCGAACTCGACGCGCCCCTCGGCATTGGCCGGCATCAAGACCACCTCGGCGCCGGCCGCTTCGAGCTTGCGCCGTCGCTCGGTCATCTCCGGCTGGATCGTGAAGACCAGCGTCCGCCCCGGCTCGCTCAGGCAGGCCGCCGCCAGCGGCAGCCGCAGTTGGCTATCGAGAATCACCCGCAACGGTTGGCGCCGGGCAATCGCCTCGGCATCATCCAGCCCCAACTGCTCGGCACGCACCGTCAGCCGGGAGTCGTCGAAGATGATCGACTCCACCCCGGACAGCACCGCGCTGGACGCGGCGCGCAGACGCTGCACCTGCTGCCGCGCGGCCGGCCCGGTGATCCACTGGGATTCGCCGTTGGCCATTGCCGTGCGGCCGTCGAGGCTCATCGCCATCTTCAGCGTGACCCGCGGCAGCCCGTCACGCATGCGGCGAATGAAGCCGGGGTTGAGTCGTCGCGCGTCCTCCTCGAGCAGCCCGACCTCGACCTCGATGCCCGCTTCGCGCAGCATCGCGAAGCCTCGCCCGGAGACCTGCGGGTTGGGATCCTCCATCGCCGCGACCACCTTCGCCACGCCAGCATCGATCAACGCCTGGCTGCAAGGGCCGGTGCGCCCGGTATGCGAGCAGGGCTCGAGGGTGACGTACGCCGTCGCGCCACGGGCCACCTCGCCGGCCATGCGCAGCGCGTTGACCTCGGCATGCGCCTCGCCGGCGCGCGCATGAAACCCTTCTCCGACGATGCGGCCCTCCTTGACCAGCACGCAGCCGACTCGCGGATTGGGATCACAGGTATATTGTCCGTGCCAGGCAAGCTGAATCGCCCGCGCCATCCAGGCCGCCGGCGTCGTAGGCTCGGCGCGGGAGGCGTCCGGAGAACGGGAAGGAAACTCGGAACGGGACAGAGGTTCGGAATGGGACAGAGATTCGGAATGGGAAAAGGACATGGCGGCTCGCTCGAAAAGACGGGGAGTCTGACAACGACAACAAGGGCGCCGGCTCAGCGAGGGTCGCCGTTGTCCTCCGAAGACACTGTCGGCTCCTGGGAAAGCCGATCGATCTCGGCACGAAACTCGTCGAGATCCTGAAAACGGCGATAGACCGAGGCAAAACGAATGTAGGCCACATGATCGAGACGCTGTAGGGCTTCCATCACCTCTTCCCCCACGGCACGCGCTTCGACTTCTCGATCGCCGCGTGCCCGCAGCCGCTGGCGAATTCGCTCGACAGCCGCCTCGAAGGACTCCACGCTGACCGGACGCTTCTCCAGTGCCAGCGCCATGCCGGCACGCATCTTCTGCTCGTCGAAGCTTTCCCGGGAGCCGTCGGACTTGACCACCCGCGGCATCACCAGTTCGGCGGTCTCGTAGGTCGTGAAGCGCTCCCCGCAACCGGCACACTGACGGCGACGACGCACTTGATCGCCCTCGGCCACCAGGCGGGAGTCGGTCACCTTGGTATCGTGCGCACCACAAAAAGGGCAATGCATCGTCGGGTCTACCTGTCAGCGTGGGCGATTTGGGAATCGCCGCTATTGTTAAGTGAACGAGAAAAAGCGATTAAATGAAGCAGAGAGTGTAACGGTTTGGGCAACATAGCGGAAACGCGCCGAAAAACGGCAGCGGTTTTCATGTTGGCCCGTCTTCTGCAAGGATATCGTGACCCTCAGTCACAACAACACCTTGATACGCTCGTTGCGTACGCCAACCGCTGAAATCAGGAACCCCGCCCCATGCCGAGCCGTGCCGCGAACTACCCCGCGCTTTCCGAAGAAGCTTTCATCGAGCGCGCCAACGCGCGCCTGGAAGAGGTATACGGCCCCCGTCGCGACGAAATCATGCGCCGCCTGATGACGCTACTGATGCACCAGCGCAGTGCATTGGACACGTTGCCCAGGCCGACATGGAGCGAGCGCGACCAGATTCTGATCACTTACGGCGATACCATCATCGACGGCGAGCGGCCGCCGCTGGAAGTGCTGGACGACTTTCTCGCCACGCGCCTCAACGGCACGTTCAGCGGCCTGCACATCCTGCCGTTCTTTCCCTGGAGCAGCGACGACGGCTTCTCGGTGATCCACTATCGCGAAGTGAACCCCAGCCTCGGCGACTGGCAGGATATCCGTCGGCTGGCGTCTCGGGTCGATCTGATGGTCGATCTGGTCATCAACCACGTCTCCCGCGACTCGCTGTGGTTCACCGACTATCTCTCCGGCACGCAGCCGGGGCGCGACTACTTCATCGAGATGGACCCGGAAACGGATCTCTCCATGGTCACGCGGCCGCGCAACTCGCCGCTGCTGGTGCCGGTCTCGACGCGACGGGGCACCCGCTACCTATGGGCGACCTTCTCCGAGGACCAGATCGACCTCAACTTCGCCAACCCGGACGTGCTGCTCGAGTTCGTCGGCATCCTGCTCTATTACGTCCAGCAGGGCGCGCGCATCATCCGTCTCGACGCGGTCACGTACCTGTGGAAGCAGGTCGGCACCAACTGCGTCCACCTGCCCCAGACCCACGCCATCGTGCGGCTGCTGCGGGCGATTCTGGATTTCATGGCGCCGGGCACGCTGCTGATCACCGAGACCAACGTGCCGCACCACGAAAACATGAGCTACTTTGGTCTTGAAAGGCTGGGTCCCGAACGGCCGGGTCTCGAACGACAGGGCCCCGACCGCCTCGAAGACAAGCGCCCGATGCCCGACGAAGCGCACATGATCTACCAGTTCACGCTGCCGCCCCTGCTCGTGCATACCCTGACCAGCGGCGACGCCACGACCCTGAGCGACTGGGCGCGGAGCCTGCCGACGCTGCCGCCGGGCTGCACCTACTTCAACTTCACCGCCAGCCACGACGGCATCGGGGTCAGAGCGCTCGAGGGGCTGCTGCCGCAGCACGAGCTGGACATCATGCTCGAACTGATGCACCGCTTCGGCGGCTACGTCAGCATGAAGACCAACCCGGACGGCAGCGACTCGCCCTACGAGATCAACATCACCTATTACGACGCCATGAAGGGCACCCGCCGAGGCGCCGATGCCTGGCAGGTCGAGCGCTTCCTGTGCAGCCAGAACCTGATGCTGGCGCTGCAGGGCATTCCCGGCGTCTACTTCCACAGCCTGACCGCGACGCTCAACGACCACGGCGGCGTCGAGCGCAGCGGCAAGCTGCGTTCGATCAATCGCCGCCGCTGGCCCAAGGAAGAGCTGGACGAACTCATCGACAGCCGCAGCACGCCGACCCGCGAGGCGTTCACCTCGCTCAAGCGCCGGCTCAACATCCGCGCCAACGAGCCCTGTTTTCACCCCGAAGCTGCCCAGCGCGTGCTCGACACCCCGCCCGGCATCTTCGCCATCGAGCGCGGCCCGCTGCCCAACGGTCGGCGTCTGCTGGCGATCTACAACATCAGCGATACCCGCCAGCCGCTGGAGATCGGCGAACTCGACGAAGGGGACTGGTACGACGTGCTCAAGGACGGCAAGCGCTGGAGCCCGCATCCGGAAGAACGCGACATCCTGCGCCCCTACCGTAGCCTGTGGCTGGTGCAGCCCTGACGCGCATCGGGGCGCGGTCGTGAAGGAAACGGCAACGGCCCCGACGCGGGCGATGAATCGAAACGATTGCACCGCCCGCATCGGCTGCCGTCCGGTCGGCGGGAGCGGCGTCTACACGTCGCCGCTGTTATCCAGCTCCACCGCCTCATAGAGACGATCCTGCAGGTCGGGAATGGCGGCCTGCACCCGGTTCCAGCTGGGGATGAACGGCTTGTCGCGGGGTGATTCGAAGAACGCGGCGCCGGCCTGCATGATGTTGTCGGCGAACAGCTCCACCGCCGCCTCCTCGCTGTGGCGGTCGAGCTTGAGCCCGTTCATCGCCGCATCGTGATCGTAGGCTTCGATCAGATCCAGCGCCACGCGATAGTAGGTCGCCTTGACGGTACGGAAGCTCTCGACGCTCATCTCCACGCCAAGCGTCGCCAGCTTGCGATACATTGCCTTGGCGATATCCATGCTCATGCGGTTCAGACCACCCGACGGATCGTCTTCCGATACCGGCTGATGCTTGTGGTCGTAGGCATCGGCGATATCGACCTGACACAGCCGCTTGGTCGAGAAGTTGCGGTGCACCTCGGAAAGCACGCCGATCTCCAGCCCCCAGTCGCTGGGAATGCGAATGCCATCGAGCACGTCGGCCCGCATCGAGAACTCACCGGAGATCGGATAACGGAAGCTGTCGAGATAGTCCAGGTAAGGCAGCGGCCCGTAGATCATCTTGAACGCCCGGATTAGCGGCGTGACCATCAACCGCGCCACGCGGCCGTTGAGCTTGCCGGAAGCAATCCGCGAGTAGTAACCCTTGCAGAACTCGTAGTGAAAACGCGGATTGGCCACCGGATAGATCAACCGGGCCAGCAGCCCGCGATCGTAGGTCACGATATCGCAGTCATGCAGCGCAACCGACTCGGCCTTGCCGGACGCGCGCACATAACCGGAGCAGTACCAGACGTTACAGCCTTTACCCGGCTCCTGGGGGGCCAGATTCTCCTGGGCCAGCTCCTGATGCAGGGCCTGAAGACGCGGGCCATCGTTCCACAGGATGCGGTGGTGCTGCGGCAGGCGGGAAAAGAACTCGCGTGCCTTCAGAAACTGCTCGCGATCGGCGCGATCCAGCCCGATGACGATCTCGCTGAGATAAGGCACCTTGCACAGCTCGTCGACGATATGCGAAAGCGCCGGCCCTTCCAGCTCCGAATACAGCGACGGCAGGATCAACCCCATCGGCCGGCTGCGCGAGAACTGCTTGAGATCGGTTTCCAGTGCCTCCACCGAGCGGCGGGTGAGGTTGTGGAAATTGGTAACGATACCGTTCTGATAGAAATCACTCATGAGACACCCTCATCCTGTTGTCGGCTGGCGTCAGTCCTTGACGCCGGTTATCGGGATTATCCATCAATCGTCGGGATCGTTGTCGGCCCACCCCAGCTCCCGGGTTAGCCAATGAGAGACACCTTCCGACCAGCCCGTTGGCCCCTGGGCCTTGGTCCGATAGATCTGCGAGCCTTCCAGCGGCATCGGTTGGCCGTGACTGGCGGCGATGACGACCGCCATGTCGGTGGCTGCCAGCAGCGCCAGATCGTTGGGGCCATCCCCCAGACCGATCGTCCGCGGGCGATAGCCGCGCAACGCCTCGAAGCGCGCCACCAGCCAGTCCGACGCCTGCCCCTTGTCGACCGCGCCCATCACGTGCCAGAAGCGCCCGCCGCGGGTCAGGCGCAGGCCGTCGACACGCAGTGTCTCGTGCAATGCCTGCAGTTTGGCGTCGTCGTCTTCCCACACCAGCGGCTCGCTGCCTTCTCGCGTCATCGCCTGTTCGGCGCCGGCGGCGCTGAGCCCGGTCAGCGCCTGCACCTCGGCCAGATCCATCTCGCCCATGCGCCGAAAATTCAGGCCGTGGCGTTCACGGACCACGTCCAGGCGCCGTCGGATATAGTCGACGTCCATGCTCGGCGTCTTGACCACCAGGCCATCCGGCGAGGCAGGATCGCGATCCAGCCGGGCATGCTGCCAGGAAGGCGGCAGCCCGATCACCGCGCCGTTCTCGGCAATGAAGGGAGTCTGTTCGAGCCCCAGCTCCTGGCGCAGCGCGAGCAGCTCGGCGCGCGTCTTGCTGGTGGTGGGAATGACCGGGATCGCCTGTTGCTCCAGGCGCGTCAGCCAGGCCAATGCCGGCTGCCAGTCGTAGGTGTCGTGATCCAGCAGCGATCCATCGAGATCGGTAAACACCAACAGGGGCGGTTTGTTCAGGGCCGGCTGTGTCATGGCATCACCCGCATCGCTTCACCTCGTCATGTCGTACGCGATCGGCTGCTTGTCAGCAGACGTATAGGTGAAGGTAGCACGGATCATGCCAAACACGACGGCCCGAGACATCCATGGGTGTCTCGGGCCGTCGTCATCGGTTTCGTAGCTTCGGAACGCACAACAATGCACCATCATGGTGCACTGCCGCGTACGCGCGCGCTGTTATCGCCCGTGGCGTGCAGCCACTGCCATTACCCCGGCCAGCGTGGCCCGGTCGCTGTCGATCGACTCGACACGGATGCCGGCCGCTTCCAGCGCGATGGTATAGCTTTCACGCAGCGAATCGGCGCCGACCAGCCGCACGGTATCGAGCCCGGGGCGAGCCTGTCGCATGGCGTGTACCTCTTCCCCGATCAGCACGCCGGAGAGGAAGCTGCCCACCTGCCCCGCTTCGAGCCCGGCATAGAGATGCCGGCTGCGCGCCTCGAACAGCGCATGCATCACGCCGCCGGGGCAACCCGCCCGGGAAACGCCCAGCCGGAACGCCGACTCGTCGAACGGCGCCTCGTCGCGGGCCGGCTCCCCCGGCAAGGTGTGGAAGCGCACGGCGTGATAGAGCTCGCCGGTCATTACCGTGGTGAACTCGGTCATCCGGCCGCCCTCGAGCCGCGCCCACTTGCTGTGCGTACCCGGCAGACAGCAATCGCCGCTGTCGACACCCGCCAGCGCCAGCGCGCCGAATGCCTGGACCTCTTCGCCGCGCATCACGTCGACGTGCTCCGGCGTCACCTGCTTGACGCCCGGCACGATCCAGACGTTATCGAGCCCGGGCGCGGCGACCACGTTATCCGCCAGGTCGGCGGCCGTGGCCGGCAGTTCCAGCTGCGGCGCCTCGAACCAGCCCCGCGCCGAACCCACCATCCCGGCCAGATAGACCGGGACCGTTTCAGCGCCCCAAGACGCGCCTTCAGCGCCCGAATACGCGCCCTCAGCGCCCGAAGCCGCACCTTCAGCGCCCGAAGCCGCGCCGCCGCCATTCCGCCAGTCGTCGGTCTGCGACGCGCAGTAATGCGGAAACTCGCTCTGGCTCAGCGCGCGCAGGCCGGAGGCCGAACGCCGGCTGTCCAGCACCTCGCCGCTGGCCGTATCGACCAGAAACGCCCGGAAATTGCTGGTGCCCCAGTCGATGATGATCAGACGATCAGGGATCTCGCCGCTCATGCATCGGCCTCGCGTTCCAGCTGCTCCGCGTGACTGGCGACTTCGCGCAGGCGGCGCCACTCCTCGACCAGCTCGGCGGCGATCCTGCCGACCTCGTCGGCGCTGCGCCCCGGCTTGTAGAGATTGCTGCCGAAGCCGAAGCCGGCCACGCCATGGGCATGCCACTCGCTCATGTTGCTCTTGTCGATACCGCCGACCGCCAGCACCGGCAAGCCCTTGGGCAGGATCGCGTTGATGGACTTGAAATAGCCCGTCCCCAGATCCGCCGCCGGGAACAGCTTGAGCGCCGTCGCCCCCGCCTTCGCCGCCGCCAGCGCCTCGCTCGGCGTCATGCAGCCGATCATCGGCGCCAGGCCGTGCTCGACGCCGGCCCGGATCACCTCCGGGTCGGTGTTGGGCGTGATCAGCAGCGGCGCCTCGAGCGATGCCAGCCGCTCGGCATGAACCGGATCCAGCACCGTGCCGGCGCCGATCACCACGTCGTCCGGGCAGCGCTTGGCCACGGCAGCGATGCTGTCCCACGCCCGCGGCGAATTGAGCGGAATCTCGATCAGCTTGAAGCCCGACGCCACCAGCGCATCGAACACCGCATCGATCTCCTCCGGCGTGATCCCGCGCAGGATGGCCACCAGCGGCCGCTCGCGCAGCGCCGTTTCGAGTGCAAACTTACGCGTCTCGTTCATTTCTCTCTCCTCGTTTCGGCCGGTCTAAAGTCGCGTGATCGAGCGCAGCCAGCAGAGCGCCAGGTACGGAATGCTCCAGCGCCAGCCGAGCCGCGCATTTCTGGATGCTCTGCGTCGGCGAGCGAAGACGGCTGAGCGCCAAGTACGGTGCGCTCAAGAGCCAGCCGAGCGAGCTGAAGCGCAAGGCGCCCGGCGCACAGAACCCGGAGCATATGGGGTATATGTGAGGAGTTCGCGCACCGGGCAACACTGCGATTCGCTCGCGCAGGCGGCTATCGAGCGTGCCGTTACCATTCCGCGATCGAACCATCCTCATGCGTCCAAACCGGATTCCTCCAGCGATGGCCGACCTTGGAACGCTCCTCGACGAAGGCCTCGTCGATCTCGACGCCCAGCCCCGGCCCCTGCGGGATCGAGCAGTAACCGTCCTCGATCGCCAGGGCATTCTTGTCCACCAGGTAATCGAGCACGTCGTTGTCCCGATTGTAGTGGATGCCCATGCTCTGCTCCTGGATGAAGGCGTTGTGATTGACCGCATCCACGTGCAGCGAGGCGGCCAGGGTCAACGGCCCCAGCGGGCAGTGCGGCGCCAGCGCCACGTCGAAGCAGGAGGCCAGCGTGGCGATCTTCATCCCTTCGCTGATCCCGCCGCAGTGAGAAAGATCGGGCTGGACGATGTCCACCATGCCCTCGACGAGCAGGTCGCGGAACTGGTAGCGGGTGTGCAGCCGCTCCCCCGTGGCGATGGGATACCCCAGGCCGCCGGCGATATGCTTGAGACTCGGCAGGTGTTCCGGCAGCACCGGCTCTTCAACGAACATCGGATGATACGGCTCCAGCTCGCGCAGCAATGCCTTGGCCATGGGCCGATGCACGCGGCCGTGGAAATCGATGCCGATGCCCACGTCCGGCCCTACCGCATCACGTGCCTCGGCGACACGGGCCACGGCTTCGTCCACCTTGGCGTGGGAATCGACGATCGCCATCTCGGCGGTGCCGTTCATCTTGAAGGCGGTGAAGCCCTTGTCGACCAGCGCCTTGGCGCCGGCGCCGACATCGCTCGGCTTGTCGCCGCCCGTCCAGGCGTACATGCGCATCTTGTCGCGACAGGCGCCACCCAGCAGCTGGTGGACCGGCACACCCAGATCGCGCCCCTTGAGATCCCACAGCGCCTGGTCGATGCCGGCGATGGCGCTCATCAGAATCGGGCCGCCACGGTAGAAACCGGCGCGGTACATAATGTTCCACAGATGCTCGATGCGGCGCGGATCCTGTCCGATCAGATAATCGGACAGCTCATGCACCGCCGCCTCAACGGTAGCGGCACGCCCCTCGACCACGGGCTCGCCCCAGCCGTAACAGCCCTCGTCGGTCTCGATCTTGAGAAACAGCCAGCGCGGCGGCACCTGCCAGGTCTTGAGTTGCGTAATTTTCATGGGTCACCCTGTCTATCCAATCGGCGCGACAATGCGCCGACTCATGAATCCTTCGACTCATACGAGTTCGAAACGTTGACACGCTCGGCGTTGCCCCGAGCGTACTCCCGATCCGCCAGCGTCGCGAGCGTAGCCCGGCCACTGGCCGGGCTCATTCGGCGACGTCTCACACCAGCCACAGCGCCAGATCCGGCCATGCCAGCAGCAGCGCCAGCACGCAGAGCTGAATGGCGATGAACGGCAGCAGGGAAACGAAGATATCCTTCAGGCTGATCGAGGGTGGCGCCACACCCTTGAGGTAGAACGCAGCCGGCCCGAACGGTGGCGTCAGGAACGACACCTGCATGTTCACCGCGAACAGAATGCCGAACCAAATCGGGTCGTAGCCAAGCTGCGTCACGATCGGCACGAAGATCGGCAGCGTCAGCATCGCGACGCCTATCCAGTCGAGGAACATCCCCAACACCAGCAGGATCAGCATCATCACCAGCATGATCACGATCGGCGCGACATCCAGCCCCATGATCATCTGCGAGATGAAGCGATTGCCGCCCATCAGGTTGTAGACCCCCACCAGCGCAGCAGCCCCGATGCCGATCCAGATGATCATGCCGCAGGTGCTCAGGGTCTGGTTCAGGCTGGCATGCAGCGTCTTGATCGAGAACTCGCCACGCAGGATGATCGCCACGAACACGCCGAAGACCCCCATGGCCGCCGCTTCGGTGACCGAGGCGACACCGCCGTAGATCGTGCCCAGCACCAGAAACGCGATCAGTCCGGGCACCAGGATCGCCTTGAGCGCCTGCCCTTTGGTCTTGATCTCGTTGTTCTCCCGCTCCTCCGCGGTCAGCGGCGGTCCCAGCTTCGGGTTCTTCAGGCACCGCAGCAGCACGTAGAGAATGTAGCTGCCCATCAGCACCAGCGCCGGGGTGATGGCTGCAGTGAACAGATCCGCGATCGACTGGCTGGCGATCAGGCCGTAGATGATCAGCACGATCGACGGCGGCATCATCGTGCCCAGCGAGCCGCCGGCACAGACCACACCGATGGAAAGATGCTTGTCGTAGCCCAGGCGCAGCATCTGCGGCAGCGCCAGAATCCCCAGCAGCACGATCTCGCCGCCGATGATCCCCGACAGCGCCGCGAGGAAGAACGCCACGACCACGGTCTGGATCGCCACGCCGCCAGGCAGACGCCCGGCAAAGACCCGCATGGCATTGAACAGATCCCTGGCGATGCCGGATCGATCCAACAGCGACGCCATCAGCACGAACATGGGCACCGCGACCAGCGAATACTCGGTAATGAAGCTGTAGACACGACTGGTGACCAGCGGCAGCGCCATCGGCCCGAACCAGCCGAACGTGAAGCACAGCGCCACCAGGCCGGTAATGAACGCCAGCGGCAGACCGGTAACCAGCAGCGCAAAGATGGCCCCGACCAGCAGCCAGGTTCCCGTTGCGATATCCATCAGACGTTCTCCCCGCGGTCATGATTCGCCGCCGGGCGTCGCCCGGTCACGCTCTGGTAGAGATGCCACAGCGCCTGCAGCGTCATCAGCACCAGCGCCGCCAGAATCACCGTCTTCACCAGTGCCGGGAACGGCGGGTTCCACGAGGTTCCCGAACGCTCCAGACGCCAGTCCCCCATGGGGCCATGGGTCGCCGTCCAGCTCATGGTGAAGGCCGCGTAGCTCATGCCGAGGCAGAAGCCCAGCGTGACCAGGTCATTGAAGACATCCAGGGCACGCTTCAGGCGCGGGCCGGCGGTGTCGTACAGCACACGAACGCGAATGTGGCGGTTGCTCGCCATGGCGACGGGGCCACCGATCGCAAAGGTCAGCGCCACCAGCATCACCACGGATTCATGCACCCAGGAGGTCGGCGAATCGAAGCCGTAACGCATGATCACTTCGAACACGCTGATCGCCATGGCGATGAAGACCAGCCAGGCCGCATAACGGCCGCCCCGGCGCACCCAGCGGTCCAGCGGCGTACGGATCTCGTCGTTGCTTTCCTCTTCCGGAACCTGGTTCTGAATCGGTTCCGGCGGCCCTTCCTGCACCGGCATCGTGACCTCGTCCGTATTACGTGTCGGTTGTGTCATCGTGGGTTTTCCTCGAACGCCAGTCGAACATCGCCGCGCCGGGGCGCCCCCGCGCGGCCGAGTAGGATGGCGGCGGGGGTTACAAAGGGGGTTGTATTTGAGGTAGCC